>JAKUQR010000004.1 GCA_022450155.1 Gammaproteobacteria bacterium
ACGAAATGCTGTGACCTCGGCCCACGGGTCAAAACACTGATCGCGCAGTTCGATGTGCATGGAATTTCCTTTTAGCCGCCGGTCACAGGCGGAAAGAAAGCCACCTCATCACCGTCTGTCACAGTGTGATCCAGGCTCGCGTAATTATGGTTGATCGCAACGAGCACTTCCTCATCGAGCGGCTGCCGGCTGATCGCCTGCCAGACATCACGGACATCATTGACAGAATCAGCGGGAATTTCGGTCCGCGCAACACCAATGCGTTCGCGCAGGCTGGCAAAAAACCGAACATTGATCGTCATACTAAGGTGATAACCTCTGCATACGGTGTTCAGAGAAGGCAAACTATAATAGGCTGTCAACGACAAGGCCACAACAGGTATCGGGAGCAATGACGGCGATCCAACGTGAATTCATACCGGTGAACATTGCCGTATTGACGGTCTCGGATTCAAGGACTGAAGCCGACGATAAGTCCGGCAAGCTTTTGGTGTCGCGCCTCAATGACGCGGGTCACCAGTTGTTCGAGAAGACCATTGTCAAAGACAACATCTTTGCAGTGCGGGCAGTGGTCTCAAACTGGATTGCCGAACCTGACGCTCAGGTTGTTGTCACCACAGGGGGTACTGGTGTGACCGGATTTGACGGCACCCCGGAAGCCGTGTGTCCACTGCTCGAAAAAACGCTGGACGGATTTGGTGAAGTCTTTCGCATGATCTCCTACGAGGAGATCGGCACATCAACGTTGCAATCACGGGCCGTCGCAGGGGTCGCCAATGGCACCTATGTTTTCTGTCTGCCCGGGTCTTCCGGCGCCTGTGCTACGGCGTGGGACAAGCTTTTGGTACACCAGCTGGATTACCGAACCCGACCGTGTAATCTGGTCGAACTGATGCCCAGATTGCTGGAACACCGACAGGCTTGACCGATTCCCCGTTTGCTTAATGTACCGTCACGCTTGAAATTGGTTCAGGTGGTAGTTCTGGTTCTAGCGGTTCTATACCCATCTGTTCACAAGCATAGTTGACCCCGGCTAGACTTTCCGAAGAGCAGTGGAAGACAGCGAGGATCAACCGATGAATGAAAACGCGTTGTGTCCTGGACTCGGCGATTACCTCATAGCCCAAGCCAGAAACAACCACTGGAGCAATCATCGCCTGCATTCGGCATGTTTGCGACTGCCTGCCTCGGAGTACTACGCGAACCGCCCGAGCTTTTTCGGCTCCATACACATCCACCTGGATCACATCGTCTTCGTAGATTGGCTCTACTTAGAGCGCTTAACTGGAGAGCAGTACCTGCCCGCCGACGTTGGGGACGAATTGCACAACGAACTCGCGCCACTAGTGGAAGATCAGGTGACAGCCGATAGAGCGCTGATCGAGTACTGCGACGCCGCGACGCCCGAAACCCTTGCCTCAGAGGTGTCGTTCAAGCTTTTGGACGGTACACAGTACACGGAGGCTGTCTGGAGCGTGCTTGCGCATCTGTTCACGCACCAGATTCATCATCGTGGTCAGGTGCACGATATGCTCTCGGCAACATCAGTGGCGCCGCCGCAGCTTGACGAGTTTTTCCTCAGCTCCGATTTGCCGCTTCGTGAGGCCGAGTTAAAGGCACTGAACCTACCCATTGAGTAACGTGACCAGTGATACTGGCAACTTCTATGACATTGAATCCACTCTCAAATAATCGTGATGTAGCCTCATGCCGTAAATCGTGGAACCGCAGACCATCAATACCGCAGTCATCGTTCAGTTTTGTAAAACGATTCCATTCTGTCCATCTATTCACACAAAAAATTGGTCTATCAGCCAGCTGGACTACCTTCCCTGGCGCTCTCAGTTGCTCTGTAAGCGCATTTAACGCTCTTTTGGACAAATGAAAAGATGGTGCGAGGTGTATCCGTCTTAGTCTGAGGAATAAGGAGCGTCTGATCTTTGAAATTAATATCGTGCTTCCTGATGTTATAGATTTCCCCCTGCCGCATAGCCGTTTCTATAGCTACAATAAATTGACGTTTTAAACATGGTGGAGCGTGACGTAAAAAAACCGCTTTGCAAAGTCACGGCTGGTAAAGGTCTTGGTTACTGGCGCATAACCCTTGCGTCTGACATTAGCCTGATAACGGCCCTCGCGTACTCTGATATAACCCATGATTCAGTCTCCATGTACGTACAATATTCAGCTATGGCGTCATTGATGGGCAAAAAAGACTTGGAAAAACGCCTGTGCTACGGCGTGGGACAAGCTTTTGGTACACCAGCCGGATTACCGAACCCGACTGTGTAATCCGGCATCGGCTATCTGCACCATCTCTGGAGTATGCTTGTTGACTGAACACATATCGACATCAGGTGCCATCCGCTCCATGTTGATGACCAGTTGAAATTTCAATCAGGGTGCAATACGACCGTACAGTGATCTACGAGGTATTGTCACGTCGCCAACAGACGGTTTGTATGGCGAACTGACATCCTCAGGTGGCGCTGTGATCTCCGAAGTGGAAGTGGGGGTGTTCCGGCGACAGCGGTGGTTTGCCCAGTAGATAATCTGCTGCACGCTCGGCGATCATCTGGGTAGGCGCGTTTAGATTCCCGCTGACTATGCTCGGCATCACCGAAGCATCCACCACGCGCAGACCGTCTATACCGTGCACCCGCAACTCGGAATCGACAACTGCCTGATCATCACTACCCATCTTGCAGGTGCCACAGGGATGGTAGTCGGTGTCGGCGGTAGCACGCACGTAGTCCGCAAGCTCCCGATCTGAGGTGACCTCCGGTGCCGGGGTTATTCGTTTGCCCCGAAATCCATCGAACGCCGGTTGTGTCAGGATGTCCTGCATCACCTTCAAGGCTTCGATCAGTTCCTTGAGATCCTGTGGATGACTGAGATAATTGAAATGTGCTGCAGGCCTGTCACGTGGGTCAGCGGAATGGAGTTTTACTTGCCCACGGCTGAGTGGTCGCAACTGGTCGCAATTGAGCTGATATCCGGGGTATAACAGGAGTTTACGGTCGGCCCACTCACTGTATACGGGTGTGAAGTGGTATTGGAGGTTCGGATGTGCGGCATCAGTATTGCCGTAGACCATGCCGCCCATTTCCCAGATATTGGAGGCACCAATACCTGAGCGTGTCAGCAGCCACTGTACACCGACCCGCAGCTTTGACAGCGGCTGAGTTAAATGATGCAGGGTGACCGGTTGGGTGCACTCGAAACCTGTAATGATGGTCAGGTGATCCTGCAGGTTTTGTCCCACGCCAGGCAAATCTAACTCGGAGCGAATATTCATGGACTTCAGATAGTCAGTAGGCCCGATACCGGACAACATCAATAGTTGCGGTGTTTTGATCGCCCCACAGCAGACAATCACTGCTTTGGCGGCCCGCAGCTCACGAGTGTTACCGCGTGAAACGTATTCCACGCCGACAGCTCGTTTGTTCTCGATAAGAATGCGATTGACCAGTGTACCTGTCTCGAGACTCAAATTTGGCCGCGTCAGTGCAGGCTTGAGATGGGCAACCGCGGCACTGCTGCGGCGCCCGTTTTTGGTGGTACTGTCTAGCCGGGCGATCCCTTCTGGCTTGTAGCCGTTCAGGTCCTCGGAAGTACCCTGGCCAGACTGTTGGCCAGCTTCCCATAACGCATCAAACAGCGGGTTCTCGAGATGACCCCGGGTCACTCCAAGGGGGCCATGGCCGCCGCGCCATTCGTTTTCTCCACGATCTGAAGATTCACAGCGCTTGAAGTAGGGAAGACACTGCGCATAGCGCCAGGCTTTCAGACCAGGGGTTTGTGCCCAGCGGTCGTAGTCCAGCGGATGGCCGCGCATGTATACCATCGAATTGATCGACGACGATCCGCCAATGACCTTTCCTCTTGGCAGCTGAATCTTTCGCCCGTCACACTCTGGCTCTGATTCGCTGTTGTAGTTCCAGTTGATACTCGGATCTTTATAAACGTTATAGACCCCGGCGGGTATGTGAATCATCAGTTTATGATCCATCGGCCCGGCTTCAAGCACGTGAACATCCAATGCCGGGTCTTCTGAAAGGCGGTTGGCGAGTACGCAACCTGCAGAGCCCGCACCCAGAATGATGTAATCAAACAGCTTGTCTTCTGCCAATCTGATCTGCTCCTGGGCGGGTTTAGCGCAAGGGTTGAAGCTTATCGCAGAAATGAATCGAGTTTTTCAGCGATGAGTTGCGGGGCCTCCACCAGAACACTGTGTCGCAGACCGGGCAGGATCTCGAGCTGTGAGGCGGGAATTTTTTCATGCATCAAACGGGCCATGCGAACATTTGAACCGGGGTCATATTCACCGGTCATAACTAGAGTTTCACATTGAATCTGAGACAGGTGTTCTGCAAGGTCACTGAGCACAAATACCCGGTAGGCCTGAAAATAACCTTCCGGTGAAGTGGCACGTAACTCAGCAATTCGTTTTTGAACTCGTTCGGGATGATTCTGCCGAAATTCAGGGGAGAACCAGCGTTCCAGTGCCAACTCGATGTTGGTGTCTAAATCCCCTTTTTCCAGGTTGCAAATCCTTTCCTGTACGTGTTGTCGCTCGGCATCCGTACGCCCGGCAACTGCACTGAGAATTGCGAGTTGTCCAACACGCTCAGGATAGCTAAGCGCAAACTGCTGAACGATTAAACCACCCAATGAAAAACCGACCAGATGCGCGTGCGGCAGGCTTTCGTCGATAAAGATCGCTTCAAGGTCGTGTACGAAATCCTCAAGAGACCAGTCACCAGCCGGCACATCACTTTGACCGTGGCCCCTGAGATCGTACCGGAGCACACTGAAACGATTCTCCAGAACACCCGCGATCGGGTCCCAGATATTGAGCGTGCCGCCCAGACCGTGTATCAGGATCACGGTAGGGTGCTGTGCTGGATCCTGCCCGGAACAAAAAACATGCGTATACATGGCGCCAGAACTCAAAGCCCTCAGTTGTATTCAATGATCTTAGGCTGCAATACCGAATTGTTAACCCTGTGCCACGCCCCAGATCTCGACCATCGAGTCTGCGGTCTGCATGTGGGGTACCGGCACCAGCGTGACCGGGGGTAGAACACCGCCACAGCAATCACGCAGCAGCTGTAACAAATGCGGAGTGTTGTCTTCCTCATCTGAAGCGGTGTAGTAACAGACTATCAGTTTGAGGTCTGCCGGACTGCGGCCGAATGGGCGCAGTAGATCGTCGATGTAACTCATGGTGAAGCGTGTCTGGGGTAATAGCTGACCGGACAAGACCCGTTTGCCAGTGTTGGAAAACGGCTCGGCCGGCACCTGCCCGCCCAGCCAGATCATGCCGCGCAATTTCTGAGCCTGACGGTAGGGCAGGCTCAACGGCCAGTCCCAGACCCGATCTGGCCAGGCGTCTTCTCGAGGGATGTACTTGTCATAACTGTGGCGGCGCTCGCGCATGGCGAGCACCTCGATCTTGGTCACCGTTTTATCCGGCCACAGCGTGTGACAGGGGACGACTGTTGCTGGCGGACCAGGTTCGCTGAAGTAGGATGCCCGAGCCTGAGCCAGTGGCGCCCAGTCCTTACGTGTGGTGCCGAAGTAATAGCCCTCCATTTTCACACTGTCCTGAAGTGAGGCACCCACTGCGGTCAGGCTGTTTTGGAGCGAGGGCATAATGATATGTGACTGACCTGCCCCATCCAGGGCCGTATCGAACGTGGCGTTGAAGTGCGCCGCGGTCCGGTTGGCCACAGCTATAAATTCCCCCGCCCGTAGGGCGGTCGTGACTACAGGGCATGTCGATGCATTGTTGCCTGCCACCTGCAGCGACTGGGTTTCAAATTGGAAATCTCCTGAGTCGCGCCAGTTGCGCACGGCAATGACCTGTACCTGGATTTCCTGGCCCTTGAAGGGCTGTAGCGGTACCGGCAAGGTCGAGATCACGGGTGAGGGCGCGTTGGGAAATGCGTCCTGCAGGGCCTGAACGATCGCGATTTCATCGCGGTTATCCTCGGGCCTGTAAAACGCTTTTACCCGCACGGCATCAGCCAGTGAGCAGTGTTCCTGATGAAGCGCTGCGGCAATGTTTTCGACAGCCCCTGTAATCTGCCGGGACATGTCACCGGGGTTGCGTAGGGCGCCGGTCGAATCAAAGTCACCGGCGCCGCCGACGAACGACAGCGCGCCGGCAGAGGCACAGACATTGTGAGTGAACGGTGTGGGTAATGACCAGATGGGTTTATTCGACATGGTATTCAGGTGGGCGTGTTGGCCATGTTGGCAGAGCGTGAATTACACTGTGCCACAGACCCGCGTCAGGATGCACAAGCCTAATTTGTAATTCGATCGTACGCAAATCGCAGGCGCGTTTGTCTGTCTTTTGTTTATTATTGGCTCATATTCAGATTGAAGATCATGTTGGCCGAATAAGGGACAACAGGAGAACATCGAATGATCAAGTCATTTTACGCAACTCGTCAATGGGCATTGTGGGCCTACGGTGGCGGCCTGCTGCTGTTATCGTCGATCTGGCTACAGGTACAAATGACTGTGGCCATAAACACTTGGTATGGACGATTCTACGATCTGCTGCAGAATGCGGCCAGTTACAAAGATAATCCCGACGACGGCATCTCGTTGTTCATAGCAGAGCTGGTCTCTATCAGTTACATCCGAAACGGATTTGAAGGCGATCTGTCATTTGTCGTCATAGCGTTTCCCTATATTCTGCTGGCGATTTTTACAGGTTGGTTTACACGCATCTACGGTCTGCGCTGGCGCGAAGCCATCACCTTTAATTACGTGCCGCGTTGGCGTAGCGTTCAGCAGGAGATCGAGGGTGCATCCCAGCGTATGCAGGAGGACTGCAACCGTTTTGCCCGGATCGTCGAGTCTCTGGGGCTGCAGGTTGTCCGCGCAGTCATGACCCTCATCGCTTTTATACCGGTGCTCTATGGACTGTCTGACAAGGTCGACCTACCGGTGTTAAGAGATATCGAAGGGTCATTGGTCTGGGGCGCTTTGATCGTCTCGCTCGGCGGTTTGGTTATTTCCTGGTTCGTGGGCTGGAAGCTGCCGGGCCTGGAATACAACAACCAGAAGGTTGAGGCGGCCTTCCGTAAAGACCTGGTGCTGGGTGAGGACGACAAAGCTCGTCACGCAGACCCCATAGCACTTCGAGGATTCTTCGGGGGTATACGATACAACTACCATCGACTGTATCTACATTACGGTTACTTCGACGCCTGGATCTCTACCTATGACCAGTTTATGGTTATTGCCCCCTACCTCGTGATGGGGCCCGGATTATTCACAGGCGTTATTACATTAGGTGTCATGGTTCAGGTGTCCAATGCGTTCGGTAAAGTGCACGGCAGCTTTTCGCTGTTTCTACATAACTGGACCACCATCACCGAACTACGCTCGATCTGGAAACGCCTGCATGAGTTTGAAGACAATCTCGACCGCTATGCGGTCCCAGCACCTGCTTAAGGGAGGTCTTTAATACGACGGTTCCGGTCACAATAGGGGCATTACTTACTGGTAATCCTACCGGGTGCTACTTGGGGTGTACCTCGAGATAAATTAGGCTGGCGTGGCCAGACTCGCCGTGGCTTTTGACCGAAAAGCGTCCGCTGGCGAAGGCTTTGAACTGCATTGCTGCGGGGACATGTGGGGTTACTTTGGTGTGTATATCGTAACCGTGGAGATGCAGCACATCGGGTTTGTCGCTGGACCAGTACAGTTCAACCTGGTCGCCCTGGCTCACGCGAATCGTGCGCTCGTCGGTCAAGATTTTGCCATGCTGTATGTACAGTTCAAACCGCTTGACCGGTCCGGGGCCATTTGCCGCTACTGAGCCAGTCTGGTCATGTTTATGGGGCGTCTGCCCCGCGCCCTACGTATCGACCATCTGCACCACGACCTGGACCAAAGTTTGTTCTGCCTGGTCAAATATCAGCAAAAGCGGGAAGCGGTCTTCCACCACGAGCGGTTGCTTAAGACCCATCAGCATAATGTGGTGACCACCTGGCGCAAACAGCACATCTTCATGGGGGGCAGGATCACCGAATCGACCCGACGCATCTTCATCATTCCGTCCTCGAGGATATGCGAATGAACTTCTACGCGCTCGGCAATCTCAGCCGATGCACCCAACAGTTTGTCAGGATGAGCGCCGTGGTTTGTCAGTGTCAGATAGACGGCGCCGTTGGGGCTGATGGGGGGTAGCGCTCGCGACCAGGGCGACAGGATATGGATGTTGCCAGCTTCATAATGCTGAGCAAAGGTAACGGCAGCTGCTAGCGGAAATACCAGCAGTCCAACAAGATATCGCAATAGTTTCACACTCAGGCAGGACTGAACGGTCGCGAGTTTGAAATGCCGCGCGGCCAGAACACGACCGACTTTCACAGACAATTCGATCAGACTCCCCATTACTGACTGCTCAAGACACTTGCCCCTACACGGAGCCTATGTTTATTCATCGACCGGAAAAAATCGACCAAGGCTCGAACGAAATGCCAGTGGATCGACAATTTCATTTCTAGGCAGCGCTGCCTCGGCGCCCGTCACTGCACCAAAACTGCGGACTACCAGGTGCGGACGAGCGAGATCAAGCACCGATGTTTGGAAGAACTTACGGAAGTCGTCCAGTGAAACTTCGTTGATTGCTGCTGCGAGCCGTTCACGACTATCAAATCCGTAGTCGTTCCGATCGATCTCGAGCCAGTAGCGACTGCTTCGATACGACAATTTTTCCTCCTGGCGCATCACATCACCCACCAAACTGCTGCGGTGCTGTTCAAACTCGGCGCTGGTCATGCTATCGATCGACGCTGCATAATCATGCAAAAATTCAATCATTGCCGCCTCTATCGCGTCAGGTGCTTGATTCGGCGACTGCACTATAAACACCAGGCCCGGCAACTGCATCACGTCCATAGCCCCACTGAACACGAAATACCCCATCTGCTGTTCAGTCCTCAAACTCTGATAAAACGGTGCGTTCATGACTTGCCCCGCTAAATAATATTTCGCCCGATCGCTAAGTTCGTGACTCTCCCCCTGCAGATACAGTGCTAGCACGGCATCGGGATGGTCGATCGATAAAGTTCGAACCCGTGCCTCACTCGCCGCTAGTCGGACTACCTGGCCGTGGGGAACGACAGCGGCGCGGTTCGTCCCCAGCAATTCTCCAGCAACAAGCGCAGCAAGCGACAGTGCTTCCTCCCGGGTGTAATTCCCATGGGCGAGCGCCACTGATTCGACCGACTCCAACAACTGCGGAACGAAAGCTTCTAGGGCTTCGCGGGTTGCAGCTTCAGCAGCTTCGATCTTAACGTTGGGCCACCAGATCGTATCGAGCAACAAACGTCGTAAATCCGCTATGGCCTGTTCGTAGGGCTGTTCGAGTGCCAAGTTACGAAGTTGTTGGACTAGATTATCCTGAAGTCGGTCGAAGCGTTCCGATGTTACCTCGGGAACTCGAAGTGCGGCGAGGATCGTCTCCAGCAACACTGCCTGTTTATCCGTATACCCCGAGATCTTCAAGGTGAACCCACGCTGGTGATCGTATAACTCAAATCCAAGCCCGGCGAGTTGGGCGGGGTATGAAAATGCATTCAACTGATCGGCCACCACCGCCGCATACAAGTTTGTCAACACGGCTTCTCTTGGCGTCGTTCGCGCGTGAGGCGAGCGAATACTTACGTAAAAATTTCCGCGCGGCGACCCGTAGGAGGTATCGTGGTCGAACCACAACGTAAACCCATCTTGAATGTCGATGCGTGTGGGCTTAGATACCTCTAGTTGCTCCTGGCGCAACTCCAGATCTACAGCAAGAAACGGATTGGGCTTCGGAAGGTAAAGATCAGGATTGGTCGATAGACCTGACCAATCCTCGAGTACATCGCTAGGCAAAGTCTCCAAACTGTAGTGAACCCCATAGTGGGTCTCTACCTGGTCGGTTTCGAGCTCCGGCCCGACCAGTAACAAGTGGAGATTGCGGGGTTGCAATCGATCAAGGTAGGAAAGAATCAGTTCCCTATTGAACTTGTCATAACGATATGGCGCGTAATAAAGATCTTGAACTGGGTAATCATGCATGCGAGCCGCGAATGCCCGAACCAGAGTGTAGGCTTCAACGTCCTCTCGAAATCGAAAATCAATCTCGGCCAGTTTGCGCTGCTCATCGAATACCCACGACGTTACGCCCTCTTCACTAATCTGCCGGATAAGTGCAAACAACCAAGCCCCGATACGCTGGTAGTTCTCGAGGCCCGACTCGGTTAACGAAATCGTGACTTCAAAGGTGCCGTAATGTTCGTAACTCAACCCGCCGCCGGCCGATAGCCCCTCGGCCCAGCCCTGTTCTTTCAATAACGCAAACAGCGAACCGGGCCCCTCATCTCCGAGGAGGCTCGCAATGTAAGACAGCGGTTTTGCCGCATAGTCGTCGAGCGCCGAAGGTATTGCAAACGAGAAAACAGCTTGCCGGATTTCCTTAACAGGGATGATCTTCTGAAGCAGCGGTAATGTCCCGAGCGGGTAGATTGGAACTTCCGTCTGTGGGGCAATGGCCTTCCCGGCCGGCACGCCTTCAAACAATTCTTCGACCCAGTCACGCAGCAGGACCGTTGATTCCCGGCCTAAAACGACCAAAGTCATACTCTCAGCCCGGTAATGTGCCTCGTAAAAACCGATGAGGTCTTCCCGCACCAAGTCTCCTTCACGATCAGCGAGAGTATTCTCGTTCCCAACAGCAAAACCCGACTCGGGATGCCGTGGGTCAAATGCTTGGCGTCTGGCTGCCAGATAGCGTCTTCCATCCGACTGCAATTTGGCGCTGAATTCGGCGTGTACGATACCGCGTTCTCGCTCTATAAACCTGGGGTTGAAAAGCGCGGCGACAAAAAATTGGGAGAACCTCTCCAGTGCACCCCTAAGATATTGGGACTCAATATCAAAATAATAATTGGTGTGATCCGGCATCGTGTAAGCGTTATCATTGCCACCGTGCAGCTGGATAAAGGCCTGATACTCCCCCGCTTCCGGATACCGCTCTGTACCCAGGAACAACATATGCTCAAGCAAATGAGCAAGACCCGGCCGTTCTTCCGGATCACTGCCACTGCCCACCCGAACATCGAGCGCCGCCGCCGCCTTGTCCGTATGGGGGTCGGATATTAACAATACCCGCAGTCCATTTTTGAGACGATGTGCGAGATAATCCCGATCATCGGATGGGCTGGTGATGATATCCGCAACAGCTTGGCCAGCTTCATAATGCTGAGCAGGAGTAACGGCAGTTGCCAGCAGAAATACCAGCAGTCCGGCGAGATATCGCAATAGTTTCACACTCAGGCAGGGGTCAACGGAAGTACATCGTTAGAACAATGACCGTCACAGGATCAGGTAGTCAGTATAGTGCGCCACCGGGCGACGATTACTAAGGTCGTCAGTATACCGGTCAACCCGAATATGACGGTAGTCGCCGGTACGCCAATCCACTCAATCAACGCCCCGCCCGTGAGTAGTCCCATTGGCATACCGTAAACGGCCAGCATGCGCACACCGGATACCCGTCCCCGATAGACCTCATCAGTAATCTTAAGTAACAGAACAGACATTGGGATCATCGCGAAACTCTGCGCGAGCCCGATCACTGTAATTACCACGCCGGCAACCATCGGTATAGAGAATAGACCCAACAACAAAATAAACAGGTGCCATATCACCAACCAGATCACCATCATGCGGACGGGTTTTGTGACACGAAGGACCGTCGCTGTTGCCAGGGACCCCAGCAATGCACCCATTGCCAACAGCGCGATCAGCTGTGCCAGACCGGTTTCATCCATTGCGTATACGTCACGGGCCAGGGCGGGCAACAGACCGCGGATCATCGGGAACCCAGTGAAGTTGGCGAGAAAAGCCAGCGCCATGATCGCGACGATAGTTTCATTACGGCGGATGTAAGAAAAACCCAGCTTCAGGTCTGTCCAGGGCCTTGAATTCTCGGTGGGTTGTCTGGGTATTGGCGTGATCCGCCAGGCGAGCAGTACGCTCGCCAGGTAAAGCCCCACGACAGCGCCATAGGCTGCGCCGATACCCAGAGTAGAAAACAGGCCCGCACCCAGCAGTGCGCCGAATATGCGCGCTGAGTCCATGGTCGCCCGTGAAAAGCCCATCGCATTGTGCAGATCTCTAGTGGGTACTGTGTCGGCGATCAGCGCGAACTTCACAGCAAAATCCGATGGTCGTACTAGCCCAGCTATACCGGAAATAACAAAGACCTGCCACGGCTGTACGGTACCGACAAGTGCCAGCAATAGGATGGCACTAGCCAGAGCGCCGTAAATCAACCGCAGTATGATCAGTATCGCCCGGCGGTCGACCCGGTCTGCCAGCACGCCGAAAAACGGGCTGAGCAGAGTTCCACTGAAAGTCAGGGCCGCGAATGCGGCCAGCAAGAAAGGTGAATCGGTGGTAACCAGTACAAACCAGCCCAGGATGAGCGTTTCCATTTCGAATGCCCATGAGTTAAGCAGATCCGATCCCCACTGGAAGCGGTAACTCTGAATCCGAAATGCACTCAGAAATTTCGGTAGTCGCACGGTGGAATAATTAAGCCTATGTTCTGCGCTTCTGGCTGCCACCGAAAGTCTGCGGCGAAGTGCTGGCATTTCGGGCGTTATAACGTGATAGGGTCATGTGTTACTGTCAGGCAGAATCCGCGCAAAGAATCCGCGTAGCATACGCGAAAACCCTGAGATAAGGCTGGGGGATGGTGGTTGATGAGTTTGGGTTTTCATGAGCACATGATGAAGATGAGTCTGAACGAGCCCCAGCGTGTACAACGCCATAACGTTTCACACCTCGTGAGTGATTTTGCCCGTAATGGTCGATCACAGCACTAGCGATCACATCATGACTCAAGGCTGGATCAAATCAGTCAGCTGCGATGCACTCAAGCGCGGCGGCCGAAAGGTGTTCCGTTTTGAGGGTCGTCAGATCGTGCTGTTCGATACCAGGCAGGGAATTTACGCGTGCAACAATCGTTGTCCACACGAAGGCTATCCACTGCGAGAAGGAGTATTGGATGAACAGTGTCGGCTGACCTGTAACTGGCACAACTGGAAATTCGATCTTCAGACAGGCGAAAACCAACGGGATGGTGACAAGCTTCGGGTTTATCCGGTTGAAGTACGCGGTGATCATATCTGGATACAGATCATCGATCCGCCACTGGCCGAACAACAGGAGAAAACGATTAATGATCTAAACCACGCTTTTTGTAATTATGATTACGAACGCCTGGCTCGGGAACTCGCCCGATTGTTCCAGATGGGTGTAGACCCTACCGTAGCGATAACCAAGGCGATTGAATGGTCCAGTGAGCGCATGGAGTTTGGCTGGACACACGCCTATGCGGGGGCTGCAGAGTGGTTGCAGCTTTACGATGATCACGACGGGAAACGGGAACAACAGCTGATTTGCCTGCTAGAAGCGATTGGGCACATGTCGGAAGATACGTTGCGCGAGTCCCGTTACCCGTTCGTTTCCGGCGCGCTTGCCTGGGATGAAGATGCTTTTGTTGCGGCCGTAGAGCATGAAGACGAGACAGCAGCGTTACAACGCACCCGTGGAGCGCTCGTAGACGGTGGTGCTTTTGCCACCATGGAACGTGGTCTTGCCCGAGCAGCCCTGGCGCACTACCACAGTTTTGGGCATGCCCTGATTTACATCCCCAGGGCTGCCGAGTTGATCCATCGCTTGGGTGAGGGTGTGGCGGCACCCGTGTTGCTCTCTTTGGTGCGCAGTATTGTCACTGGGTTCCGGGAAGATCTGATTCCCGAGTTCCGGCACTACGGTGAGGCACTTACTAGTTTTGGTCGGGGCCTAAATGGTCACTCACCACCACCCGAGGCTTATGTTGGCCTTAATCCAGCTAAAGCCATGGCTTTGACGGTAGAACACGGCAGCGCTCCACCGGAGGAACTCTACCGCAGTCTGCTGGCAGTGAACGCCCAGAACATGCTGACTTTTGATCTTACGTGCCTGGACGATATCGACCAGCCTTATGGCAGTGATCGGGGGTGGCTCGATTTTACGCACGGACTGACTTTCGCGGATGCTGTCTACACTTTGTGTGGGCGTTATCCGGAATTGTGGCCGGCAGGCCTCCTGCAGATGGCCTGTTTTGCGGGTCGTAATGTTGGCCATGCTGATCCGGCCGTGGCGCTTGAAGACTGGGTGGTGAGTGAACCACAGACATTTTTTCAAGAAACGACCGGCATGCTGATGGACCACGGACAATCGGAGTACATAGTGTCAGTTCATTTGCTCAAAACCGTTCAGGCGGTGAAACGACTTTCAGCTTTGCCTCAGGTTGGCGCAGCCGGCCAAATCGCGCTGGCGGCATTGAACCGACTGCTCTCGGCCCCGGTTCGACGAAAGATGGTGAAGCGGACAGCCCGTCAGGCGATACGCTTTATCCGTCAGGACAAATGAAATTCTGTCGGCGTCAGTGACCGGGCACAATTAACGTTCTGGTGCCAGACGCTCTAGGACAGATTCTGTTTCTGTGACCAGCAGCTGTATCAGTTCGGAGGCAGGCAGGTTTCTCGACATCACGGCACTTTGACCGGACCATAGAGATAGAAAATCGGGGTTGTTTTCTTTTGCACTGGCTTTACGCAGCGGTCCTGTCAGGGTGTTGAGAATCGGAAAATCCGGATAACGGGCTTCATGACCTGCCATCTCAAGCAGATAACGGTTTTCCAGGCCTCGAGCCGGCCGACCGGAGAAAGCGTGTGTGATCCGTGTTTGATCGTCGCGGGCCGCGTTGAGTGCCCGACGGTAAAGCGGATGCGCGGCTGATTCAGGACAGGTTAGAAACGCCGTGCCAAGCTGCACGGCACTAGCGCCAAGGGCAAGCGCAGCAGCGATACCGCGGCCGTCGCCGATGCCCCCTGCAGCAATCACGGGGATGGATACCGCGTCGACAACCTGGGGAACCAGCGCCAAAGTGCCCACGTGACCCCTTTCGTAAGGTTCTGAAAACGTGCCGCGATGCCCGCCGGCTTCAAAACCCTGGGCGATAACCGCATCGACACCTCGGGCCTCGAGTTCACGGGCTTCCGCCACGTTGGTTGCCGACGACAGAGTGAACAGACCAGCTGCCTTGATCGCCTTGAACGCATCATCACCTGGCAGACCAAAGTGAAAACTCACCACCGGCGGACGAAGATCAAGCACGGCTTGCAGGTGGGTTTCATTGAAAGACGGTGCTGGCGTAACCACATCCGGTACTTGGCCGAGTCCCAGTTCACGATAGTAGGGTGCCAGCAGTGAGCGGGTCTCTTCAGTGCGCTCTGGGTCATCGACCGGCTCGCTGTGGACAAAAAAGTTGGCGTTATAGGGCGCATCGGTGGCATTGGATACTGTGGCACAGTCATTGCGCAGGGCCTCTTGGGTGTGCATGGCGAGGCCAAGCGAGCCCAGTCCGCCGGCGGTCGAGACTGCGATAGCGAGCGCCGGTGTTGACGCACTAGCCATCGGCGCCTGAATAATTGGATAGCGAATGCCAAGATGGTCGGTCAGTTCAGTATCAGGCCAGGCGCTCATCAGCTTATTTTATCCACTTTTAGGATGCCTACAGCGGTTGGTGTGGTCATCAGCGCCAGTGGATCTTGGACTAAACAAAGTACAGCACTAGGCTGGCGGCCAGCAGCACCGCGATCCACAGCACCATGCTGCCGGTTGGCCAGGTTCTGGCCAGCGTACCTTCGGGCCCATAGTGGCGGATTACGGAACGCATTAGGGTTCGACCAGCTAACCGTGTCGTTGCGGTCAACCGGTCTGTAACATTTGCCAGGTTGTTCGTAATGCTATGGATAACGTTAGGCGCCAGTCGACGGTAGAACCAGTCGGTATCGAGGTTGATGGCATTCTGCTCGGGCGGATACAGACCCATTCGTAGGAGTACGGCAAAGGCTAAAGCGGCGAAGAGCAGTAGCTGAATCTGTGTCAACGAGTGGCCAAAGTCAGCGTAAGGTTCGTAGTCCACCGGATAAGGCAAAAGGGCATATAGAGGATCAGGAAACCAGCCAATGCCGACGCACAGCACAGCGGTTGCGCCCATGGCAAGGCACATGTGAATCGGTGCTTCCCGACATCGAATCCCCGAATCGCGTCCGAAAAATGCGAAGTACGGAATTTTGATACCCGAGTGCTCCATGACGCCAGCAGATGCTACCAAAAGCCCTATAAAGGTCAAAACATAATATCCTTCGATCACTGCGGACATGGTCAACGACTTTGCGACAAACCCACTGAACAACGGAAAGGCAGAAATCGACATCGCACCGACGATGCAGAACGCCGCTGTCCAGGGCATCGACCGGTAGAGTCCACCGAGGTCAGACGCGCGGATCGTTCCGGTGCGATAAAGCACAGCGCCCATAGACATGAACAGAAGTGCCTTGTAAAGGATGTGTACGAAAGCATGGGCGACAGCGCCATTGAGGGCCAGTTCGGTGCCGATCCCAATTCCAACGACCATGAATCCCAGTTGGTTGTTAAGGCTGTAGCACAATACTTTGCGCAGATCATTCTCAATCACCGCAAAGAAAATCGGGAAAAGGGTCATCACGACACCAATACCGATGAGCGCTTCTGTGCCCGGGAATCCCCTGGCCAGCGCGTAAACTGCGAGCTTGGTTGTAAACGCACTCAGAAATACTGCGCCGGTTATCGTGGCCTGTGGGTAGGCGTCCTGTAGCCAGTTGTGCAGCAGTGGAAAGGCGCACTTAATCCCAAACGCGAGAAAGATCAGCCATACGCCCGGGCCAGCTGTGACAAGACTCTCTCCCGGGCCGATCAGTTGGGTGAATAACAGCGAGCCCGACTCATGGAAGTAAAACAAGATGCCGGAGAGCAACAACACCCCAGAACCGATTTGGATTAGCAGATATCTCAGGCCCGCCCGGTAGGCGCGTTCGCTGCGGTTAGCCCAGATCAGGAAAACCGACGTCAACGCGGTGATTTCCCAGTACACAAACAGGGTGATCAGGTCTCCCGCAAACACTGCACCTATGGCACTCCCGACATACATCATCGCGGCCACGTGTTGGGTTGTGTCCCGGACATGCAGTGCGTAGAGCGCCGCGAGAAAAGCAGCGATATAAAAAATGTAGCCAAACACCAGGCTCAGTCTGTCTACCCGCACCGGGAGCAGGCTATAGCCAGCGATTTCGACATCGACAGACATCCCTTCAGACAGAAATAGCAGCTGTAACAGCCCCAGTGCCGGCAGCACCAGTGCACCTTTCGCTTGGACTGACCGGGGCAACACAGGCAGGACTAGGCCACCGAGAATTAGGATCAGTCCTGGCGGGAGACTACTCATCGTAGTAGTCCTTATGTCGCTTTATGACCCGGCGCAGATGCTTGCCGAGGATGACGATGCCGAATAAGGAGACGAAGCCCCAAACCGCGTAAAACCCGATCCACCCCTCCCATGGGAATATCGGGTGTCGATTCACAATGATCTCCACGCCCACCAGTACAACGCACAGTGCTAGAAGCAAACGGAAAATCATGTTCTTGTGATCACTTGTGTTCTGATGACTGGCGCCGGCATGGGTCGTCGATCTCAGCGGACCAGCAGGGAAGCCAACTGCAGGATCGGATCCGGATAGAAGAACAGTACCAAACACATCGCGGTTGTGGCACCGATTGCGATGAGGCAGGGTACAGGCGCTTCCGTAATTGCCCCGGCAGTGTTTCGATCACCAGCAAAAAACGCTCGAATCGGAATCGGAAGCAGGTAGGCGATGTTCAAGAGTGTGCTCAACATCAGGACCCCCACCAGTACGCCATAACCCGCGTCCAGTGACCCAAGAACCAGGTACCATTTGCTCCAGAGGCCACCAAGCGGTGGCAGTCCGGCAATACTGATGCTGGCGATAAAAAATGCTCCCATGGTGAAAGGCATACGTCGACCCAGGCCATTCATCTCGCTGACTTCGGATTTGTGGGTGGCGACCAGGATAGCGCCAGCACAGAAAAACAACGTGATCTTTCCGAACGCGTGCATCGCGATATGAGTAGTTGCACCGATGATGCTACTGGCGTTGGCAAGTAATGCACCCAGGATGATGTAGGACAACTGGCTGATAGTCGAGTAGGCCAGACGACGCTTGAGATTATCCTGCTGTAAAGCGATGAGTGAAGCTATGATGATAGTGCCTGCTGCGATCCACAGCAGCCAGCCGGATGCCCAGCTCGTACTGACGAGGTCGAGTCCAAACACATAAAGGGTTACTTTAAGAATAGAGAAAACGCCAGCCTTGACCACGGCGACCGCATGTAATAGCGCGCTAACGGGTGTAGGTGCCACCATAGCTGCCGGCAGCCAGCGGTGAAATGGCATCAGCGCAGCTTTTCCAATACCAAAGGCGAACAGGGCGTACAGAAGCCCAATCACAAATGGTGATGTTTTGCCTGCCAAGATGCCACCAACGCGAAAATCGGTCGTGTCAGCAATAGTCCAGGTCCAGATTATTGCCAGCAGGAAGAAAACGATTGAAGTCGACAGGAGAATGCCCAGATAAACTCTACCGCCTCGCATCGCTTCTTGGGTA
This sequence comes from Gammaproteobacteria bacterium, assembly GCA_022450155.1. Taxonomy (NCBI): domain Bacteria; kingdom Pseudomonadati; phylum Pseudomonadota; class Gammaproteobacteria; species Gammaproteobacteria bacterium. The sequence continues at coordinate 18,636 of JAKUQR010000004.1, forward strand.
CCGGCGTGGGTGACAAGCGGGTAGGTCGACAACGTCAGCAATTCATAGAAGATGAATAAAGTAAAGAGGTTCTGTGAGAAAGCGATACCCATAGTGCTGCCAATGGCCACGGCAAAAAACGCATAGAAGCGGGTCTGATTGGTTTCACCGTGACCACGCATGTAGCCAATCGAGTAGAGGGTAGTGACGATCCAAAGCACACTGGCAATCAACGCAAAGAGCATCCCAAGCGGTTCCGCTTCCAGTGCGATAGGTATACCGGGGATGGGTTCAGCAAGCACGCTGACGGGCCGCTCGCCGGCGAATACTGCGGGTAGCAGGCTGACGACCAATCCCACCAGGGTTATCCCGGCACCAAGACTCAAACATTCACGCAGGTTAGGGCGAGAACCAGTTGCCAACACCGCCACGGCGCCTATAAAAGGCAGCAACACTATCAGCGCGAGGGCGTTCATGCGTGAACTCCAAATAATAACTGTGCTGCAAGCCGAGCCACGTCAACCGACCATTGGGTGTCGATTCCAAAGTAAATGTTGGCAGCAATCAACAGCCAAACCGGTGCGAGCAAAGACCAGTGTGCTTCTTGCGGCGGCCCGTCTGCCGTTGCGGCTGACCTAAAGTAGATCATCTCAATCACTCGCCAGATATAGGCGACGGTCAGCAATGAACCCGCGGCGATGACAATCAGCAGTGGCCACCAGCCGGTCTCCAGGACGGCAACGACCAGCATCCACTTGCTGATAAAGCCAGCAGTCAGCGGCACACCGATAAGGCTCAGTCCTCCAACTACAAACGCAGCCGAGGTCCAGGGCATACGTTGTCCGGTGCCAGCCAGATCGGCCAGGCGCACACCGCCCAACTGATAGGCCATACAAGCCACCGCTAAAAACAGGCCGCCTTTCATCAGCGCGTGGTTCAAAATATGTACCAACGTGGCTGTAAGGCCGCTGACTGATGCGAGGCTAAGGCCCAAAATCATGTAGCCGATCTGAGCCACGCTGGAATATCCCAGCATGCGTTTGATATTGTGCTGAAATACTGCAATGGTGGACCCAGACAACACAGCCAATGCGCCGAGCACCATCAATATGAACTGCAACGGCATACTGTCGAAGGTAAAACTTGATCCGAAAACACCGTACATGAAACGCAAAAGAACATAGACCGCGACTTTTGTTGCGGTTGCGGCGAGAAATGCACTGACTACGTGTGGTGCGTACGCGTACGCGTTGGGTAACCACAGGTGCAGCGGAAACAATGCCAGCTTAAGCCCTATACCGACCGTCAGAAAAGCAAACGCGACACGCAGGGTGCGACTCTGTGCCAGAGCGGGGAGCCGATTGGCCAGATCGGCCATATTCAAGGTACCCGTGACCATGTAGAGCAGGCCAACTGCGATCAGAATGAAGGTTGCACCAATCGTGCCCATGATGAGGTACTGGTAAGCTGCAGTCAGTCCTCGTCGATCTGGCCCCATCGCAATAAGGACATAACTGGACAACGATGAAATTTCCAGAAAAACGAAAAGATTGAAGGCGTCACCGGTCGCGGTCATTCCCAGCAGACCGGTCAGGCACAGCAGATAAGCCGTGTAAAAAAGACTTTGGTCGGAAGACTTAATTTCGTAGGAAACGCCAACCCGTGAAAACAGCAATACGACGGTGCTGATACCAGCAACGATCGCCAGCACAAACGCGTTAGCAATATCCACGCGATATTCAATTCCCCAGGGAGCTGCCCAGCCACCATAGGAATAGATGACAGTGCCGTTTTCAAGAACCAGTCTGAGCAGCAGTACGGCAATTATCAGGGCTGTTGTACTGACCAGGATGCTCAGCAACCAGGCCAGACGGCCGCTGCGAAGCAGTAGACACACAGGTGCTGCGATCAACGGCAGTATGACCTGAAGCGCAGGCAGTTGGGTCAGTGTCACAGAGATTCATCCTGGCTATGGATTTCATCTTCCTCGGCCGTGCCATAGGCCTCTTTTATACGAACAACCAAGGCCAGTCCCAGTGCCGTGGTGGCCACCCCGACCACGATTGCAGTCAGAATCAACACATGGGGCAGTGGGTTGGAGTAGGTTTGCACTGTCTCGCGCAGAATAGGTGCAGCACCACCACTGACCTTGCCCATGCTGATGTAGAGGATGAAGACCGAGGCTTGAAACAGATTAAGACCGATGATTTTTTTGACGAGGTTACCGCTCGCAATAACCACGTAAAACCCCGTCATCATCAGAAATATGACGACCCAGTAATTGTACAGCGCGAACATATCCATGCTCAGTCCCTGCGTCCGGCAAAGGCCAGAAAAACAGTGATCATGACAGCGGCGACTGTGATACCGACCCCGAGTTCGACCAGGAAGATCCCCAGATGCTGGCCATGTAAAGGATTTTGGGCCAGTGTGTCGTAGTCCAGATAATGGCCACCCAGCAGCATGGTGACCATGCCGACACCGGCAAACAACAACAGACCCGATGCCGTCAGCAGTCGCAAAATTGACGGTGAAACTACAATCCGGACAGCCTGAGTACCAAAGACCAGGGCGTATAGAATAAACGCAGCGGCGAAAATGACGCCGGCTTGGAACCCCCCCCCGGGTCCATAGTCCCCGTGAAACTGCACGTACAGCGAAAACAGCAGGATGATCGGGATGGTGATCTTGGTAACTACCCGAAGTACAGGGTTGTCTCTCACGGTTCTTCTTCCGGGGAGTCGGCCAGGCGACTACGCCGCCGTCTCAATCCCAGTAGCGCCAGTACACCGATGCCAGCGGTGAAAATCACAGTTAACTCACCTAGCGTATCGTAGCCACGGTAACTGGCGAGTACTGCGGTTACCACATTGGGTATTCCGATCTCGTTGGGAGATTGTTCAAGGTAGCGGGGCGCAACATGCTGTTGTATAGGTGCGTCCGGGGCAGCAAAGTGCGGCATGTCAAAGGTGCCGTAAACTAGAGCCGCGCCGGTGACAGCTACCACGATCAACGGCAGCAGTGGCCGGTGCGTGGGTTGTTTTTCCTGCCGACCGACAAGACCGATAGTTGCCAGCATGAGTATGGTGGAAATACCAACGCCCACGGCTGCTTCAGTAAATGCAACATCGACCGCGTCTAAAACTACAAACAACACGGCGGCCAGAAGACTGAAGATCCCGAACATAATCGTCACGGCGAAAAGATCGTGCAGGCGAATCGCCGCTATAGCGGTAATAACCAGCAGCCCCAGTAATACAATGTTGATCAGTTCGATCACTGTTGTTCTGACTCTCCCTGCCATGGACTTCGAATGCCATGGACAGCTGCACGAGCCAGTGCGTGGCAGGCTGTCGGATTCAGCAACATCAGGAAAAGCAAAACAACCAAGAGCTTGATCAGAACAATCGTCCATCCAGCCACCAGCATAAGGCCCAGGATGATAGCTGCGGCTCCGATTGTGTCGGTGACGCCTGCGGCATGCATGCGGGTAAAAACATCAGGCATGCGCAGCAGGCCGATGCTGCCCACCAGGATAAACAGCGCACCGAGGAAAAGCAGCATCCCGCTCAACATATTGAGAGCTTGGCTCACGGTGTGTTTTTTCCTGAATCCGGTCGGGATTGCCCGAGGTCACCGAACTCAGAAACCTTGAGCACGGCAACGGTGACGATGAATCCTACCAGCGTGTACATCAGAGCGATATCAAGGTAGAGCTCGGCTTCCCCGGTCAAGAATCCCAGCACACATACCATCAGGACAGTTTTTGTGCTGAACGTATTTGAAGCAAGAATACGGTCGTAAACGGTCGGTCCCTTGATCGCTCGAATCAGCGCCAGCCCCATCGCTGCCAGCAAAGTTGTGGTCACCAGTAGCAGCATTAGCCAGTTTCTAGATGCTCGACGCGCTTGCCCATTTCTCCACTTTCGAGGTCCGCCGCAGATTCTGCAGTCAGAGCATGTACTTCAATCTGTTTCTCGAGCACATCGAGGGAGATGGTCCCGGGTGTCAGGGTGATCGAGTTGGCAAAGCTGACACGACCCGTCACCGTCCGCTGATTTGCGGGCACTCGGATTATGGTCGGTTGAATCGGAAGACTGGGCTGCACGATCCGCCATGCGACATCAATACAGGCGCGGACGATTTCTTTGGCCAGCCAGGGTGCATAGCGAAGCAGCCCGGGCATCAGTTCCAAAGGCTGTCCTTCTGCATCGATAATACCCATGCGCCGGCTGACGAAGGATACGGTTGCCGCGGAGAGCAGTCCGAGACTGAGCAGAAGCGGATCGAAATGTCCGGACAACGCGAGCCACAAGCCGGTTGTTAGGAAAAAAAGTATTAACAGACGTAACAAGTCGGTGGTCCAGTAGTCGGTCGCGATCGAGCGAGATGGTGGGTGTCTCGCGCCGATTCTAGGCTGCGGCTACCCCTAATGCTCGTCGGTTAGCACGTGCTTCTCGTTGCCGCTGAGAATCAGTATCAATCAATACCCGCTCTATGTAGTCGATATGTCGATCTGATGCAGAGCGCGCATCATCAGGTTCACCGTTTATGATTGCGGTCATCAAGTGATAGTGCTGGTCTCGCACGTGTTCAAAGCGCCCTGACTGTTTGTAGACATTCTCCAGGTTGTAGCGGATGCTTTTCCGCAGTAGCGAAAACAGACTGCGCATCACATGTACCAGAACAACATTGTGTGATGCTTCCGCAATGGCGAGGTGGAAGTGTGCATCGGCTTTGGCTTCTAGCGCAGCATCCTTGAGGCTGTGGGAAATAATCAGCCGCTTGTAACAGGTTCGAATCTGTTCGATATCCGACTCGGTTCTTCGACTGGCTGCGTAATAGGCAGACAATGATTCAATCGCATGCCGCAGTTCAAGCACGTCTGCATGAGAGTCCGGTGAATTACTGATGAGTTCCAGCAGTGGATTCTCAAGTGCGGGATTCAGGGATTTTGTCACGGTGGTGCCCCCACCGCGCTTTGCGACCAGCATACCGCGGGCGGACAGTTTCTGAAGCGCTTCACGCAACGACGGGCGGGAGACACCCATTTGCTGAGCAAATTTACGTTCGGCGGGTAGGCGCTGACCTGGTTTCAGCGTGCCTTCGAGAATCAACTGCTCAATTTTTTCGACGACGATGTCTGAAACGCGCGGAGTATCCATCAGTTTTTTGGTAATTTGGTAAGACCATAGAAATGTCGACCATAACACTGCGGGCGTTTCAGGTAAATGACAAGCAACCACTTTTGCTGTCAGACCGTCCGCTGGCCGGGGAGAAAGCGTTACCCGGCATCAACTACACTATTAGGTGTGGTGGTGTACGCGGGGTCGATGAGACCGATCCCTTCAACCTAATATCGGAGACCTGCGTTTGATCAGCAGTATGACAGCTTTTGTTCAGCACGAATCACAGTCAGAACAGGGCCGGTTGGTGTGGGAAATTCGTAGCGTAAATCATCGGTATCTGGAAGTCTCCATGAGGCTGCCGGAGGAACTTCGTAGTGCAGAAATGATGTTCCGTGAGACTATAAAGGCGTCATTGGGCCGGGGCCGGATAGACGCCGTGCTCAGATACCAGTCAGCTGAAACATTATCCAGTGGCCCCGAGCTCAATCTGGACACAATAAAGCAGCTGATGGCGTGGTCGAAAACCGTGCAGTCCACAGTGCCCGTTGCGGGTGAATTATCTATAGCAGATATTCTTAAGTGGCCTGGGGTGCTGACAGCCGCGCGGATTGACGAGGACCAGCTGAGCGTAACTGCTAAAGATGCTCTAGCGAATGCCTTGTCTGCACTGGTCAGTCAGCGGCAGCGTGAGGGTCGACAGTTGGCCGCGGTGATCAACGCGAGAATTGCGGCTGCTCAAGATGTTGTCGTCGGTGTGCAAGGCCGCGTGCCCGAACTGGAGCGTTACGCCCGTCAGCGCCTCAACGAACGTGTCAGTGAATTCGCTGAACAGTTGGAGTCCGGACGATTCGAACAGGAGCTGGTACTGTTACTGTCCAAATCCGACGTAACTGAGGAGACCGACCGGCTACAACTTCACCTGGCCGAGGTTGAAAAAATTCTCAACGGACCGGGCCCCGTGGGCCGAAGACTCGATTTCCTGATGCAAGAACTCAACCGAGAAGCCAATACCCTGGGCTCAAAATCAAATCATCCCGATACCACAACTGCAGCGGTCGACCTGAAAGTACTTACCGAACAGATGCGCGAGCAGATCCAGAACATTGAGTAGGTGCAGTGCGTGACTGGCCGGCAGAAGATACCGCAGCTGTTGATATTTTCAGCACCTTCAGGGGGCGGCAAGACCAGTCTGGCCCAGGCCATCGCGGATGGCTGCCCGCATGTTGTGGTTTCCGTATCCCACACGACCCGTAGTCCGCGCCGAGGAGAAGTAGACGGTGTTGATTATTTCTTTGTCAGTCCAGCTGTTTTCGAACAAATGATCGAACGCGGGGAATTTCTTGAGTATGCGATGGTGTTTGACCATTACTATGGGACATCCAGCGGTAGTGTGAACAGAGCTCTGGCAGCAGAGCAGACAGTGATTCTGGATATCGATTGGCAGGGGGCGCGAAAAGTTCGAGCGTTAAATTTCGATGCGGTCAGTGTCTTTATCCTGCCGCCTTCCATTGAAGCGCTCCAAGAACGTCTCGTCGGGCGCGGACGCGATAACCGGGATCAGATCGGCCATCGCATGCAACGAGCAATCACTGAGATGCGGCATTACGTTGAATACAATCATGTCGTGATCAACGACAAGTTTGACGATACCGTGGCTGAACTCAAACAACTCGTGCTCCATCAGCAGCCACCGACGTCAGCAGCTGGCTTAGACCTGGCTGCCCTTGTGAATTCCACAGAAAACGTTACACTAAAAACTTAGATACCCCAGACAGTTAGCGCAGCCTTCTCGACCGGATTGAATACAGACCTGGTCAGTCGCGCGTTTGTTCGTGGCCCCGGACGGAAACGGGCTGCATCCCCTGGTTTGCCGGAGAAACAAAATGGCCAGAGTTACCGTCGAGGATTGCCTCGAAAACGTCGAGAACCGATTTCAACTGGTGTTGGTTGCCGCAAAACGCACTCGGCAACTGGTATTTGGTGCCGATCCCTTGGTACCGGAAGACCGTGACAAACCGACAGTCATTGCACTGCGAGAGATTGCAGAAGGGTTGGTAACGCCGGCTATTCTCGAAGAAGAGGAAATCGATCTCGAGAAAGTACTGTTCGGTGAAAGCGAAGAGGTTCAAGCCGAAGCTGGGACGGAGACAAAAGATCTGAGTCTGAAAAAAGATACCGCAGCCAACGAATCTGATGCGGCAGACGACGATACAGGTGACAGCAATGCCGACGACAGCAGCAACAACAACGAGGAGGAAAGAACCTCAGTCCAGTAAAGCAGGACAACCGCCTGCATCAACAGGCAAGGCGGTCATCAGTGATCTGATCGAGGTTCTTGAGGAGTATCTAGATCCCAAAGAAGTAAAAGCCGTCTATGAGGCTTATCTGTTCGGTGCGGATGCCCACGATGGCCAACGCCGCCGCAGCGGTGAGGCATTCATATCCCATCCCCTGTCTGTTGCGCTGATTCTTGCGGATATGCGGCTTGACAGTCCCAGCATTTCTGCTGCCATCCTTCACGATGTTATAGAAGACACCCCCACTTTGCGCGAGCAGCTGGCGGAATCGTTTGGTGAAGACGTCGCGTTATTGGTTGACGGTGTCAGCAAGATCGACCAGATCGAGTTTGAATCTAAGGAACATGCGGAAGCGGAGAACTTCCGCAAGATGCTCCTGGCAATGGCGAAGGATATCAGGGTGATACTGATCAAGCTGGCTGATCGAATTCATAATATGCGCACCCTAGATTCTTTGCGTTCAGATAAGCGCAAGCGAATCGCCCAACAAACAATCGATATATTTGCACCCATCGCCAACCGTCTGGGTATGCATACCTGGACTCAGGAACTGGAAGATTTAAGTTTCCAACACCTCTATCCCAAACGTTACTCTGCGATTCACAAAGAGATCAGTAAACGTCGGGGTAATCGCAAGCGGGTTATCGACCGCACACGTTTGAAGATTACTGAAGAGCTCGAGGAGACTGGGATAAACGCGACCGTGGTCGGTCGTGAGAAAAACATCTACAGCGTCTACCGAAAAATGCACGATCGGCGGGTACCGATGGCGGAAATGGGTGATATCTTTGCGATTCGCATTATCGTGGACACAGTGGACGAATGTTATCGGGTGCTGGGTATCATTCACAACTTGTACAAACCGGTACCCGGTAAGTTCAAGGACTACATCGCGATCTCCAAAATCAACGGCTATCAATCATTGCATACGCAGTTGTTCGGCACTTTTGGCCAGAGTATCGAAGTACAGATCCGGACCACCGACATGCACTGGGTCGCAGAGTCGGGCGTTGCCTCACACTGGCGTTACAAATCTCATGACGGCGAAGCACCACCGCAGATACTGGCCCATCGCTGGGTAGTCGATCTGATAGAAACCCAGCAAGAGTCCGGTAATCCCTCGGAATTTCTCGAGCACCTAAAGACCGACCTTTTCCCCGATGAAATCTATGTGTTTACACCTAAAGGCGATATAAAGAAGCTCCCCAAAGGCGCCAGCGCGCTGGATTTTGCCTACGCGGTTCACTCGGACATCGGAAATCACTGCATCGGTGCCAAGATCAACAATGAAGCCATACCGCTGCACCAGGTGCTCAATAATGGGGATCACATCGAAGTGCTCACAGCACGGTCTGCAGGCCCGACACCGTTATGGCTTCATTATGTTGTCACCGGCAAAGCCCGCGCATCAATACGAATTTACCTCAAGTCCCGGCGGGAAGGTGATGCTGCCAAACTCGGTCGTCAGTTACTTGACCAGGCACTGAAATCTGTGGGTCTGACGGCTCGGCTGAAGACCAGCCAGAAGATTGGGTTGCTCAAGCGGCTCAATCGAGAAGACTGGAATGAGCTGTTGGCGGATATCGGTTTGGGCAAACGCCTACCCATGGTCGTCGCGCGCCAGTTGTTGCCCGGCAGCAGTGTACCTTTGAAGAAATCAACAAGTGGGCCGCTCCCGATCAAGGGTGTTGAGGGTATGAGTGTGTCTTATGGCCGATGTTGTCGGCCCATTCCCGGCGACAAGATCACCGGCCTGTTTTCGGTTGGTCGTGGCATTGTTATTCACACCACAACCTGCCCTAATGCCGCTAAACAAGCAAAAACTGTTGAAAACTGGATCAGCGTACAGTGGTCGGATGAAGTTAAGGGGGAATTCGCGGCGGACATACGACTGGAAGTACTCAACCGCCGGGGTGTACTTGCTCAGCTGGCTGCACTGGTCGCCGAAGAAGGATCCAATATCAACAGTGTTGCGGTCAATGCACGGGATAATCGTAACTCAACGATTCGTTTTACGATAGAAGTCTCAAACCGCCAACACCTTGCCCGGATTATCCGCCGGTTAAGAGCGCGCCGGTCAGTAATTCGCGTATTCCGAGCACGGGGATAATACATCCAGATGTAGCCAACTGAACGGGGACAAAAAACGATGACCAGTAGACAGGCTATCAGCACTTCGCAGGCGCCGGATGCGATCGGTGCTTATTCGCAAGCAGTTGTTGCCGGTCAGACGCTCTATGTATCCGGGCAGATACCCTTGGACCCAGAAAGTATGGAGGTGGTCGAAGGTGACATGGAAACTCAGATTCGACGGGTTTTTGATAACCTGTCGGCAGTTGCTGAGGCTGCCGGCGCGAGCCTTGCCGATGCTGTCAAGTTGACAGTTTTCTTGACCGACCTGACTGACTTTCCGATGGTTAACCAAGTCATGGCCGAGTATTTTGATGAGCCGTATCCTGCCCGTGCCGCTATCGGTGTGGCTGCTCTGCCCAAGGGTGTTCCGGTCGAAATTGAGGCGATAGTTTATCTGCCGGCATAGGACGCTGCGAACACCCGTTTGATTGGTGGAGAGCTAGACTCGCCTCATGCTGCCGGTTGACCCATCCTGTGGCTGACCAACATTTGCCCCAACCCGCTGGGGCCAGGTTAGCGTCGCAGGAAATCACCGCGCTTAAGGGAGTGGGTCCCCAAATCCAATCCCGGCTTGCCCGGTTGGGTATCCGCACAGTCCAGGACGTCCTGTTTCATTTGCCACTGCGCTACCAGGATCGCACGCGATTTTCACCTATGGGTGGACTTACGGCCGGTAGCGAAGCACTTGTGACCGGTGTGATCGAGCTCTCCGGCGTACGCCTGGGCCGTCGTCGTAGCCTGGTGTCGGTTATTTCAGACAATACCGGCAGAATTACTATGCGACAGTTCCGATTCACAGCAACCCAGCAACGCGCACTGGCACGAGGCGGCTTGATCCAATGCTTTGGTGGAGTCCGCCAAGGTTCAACTGGCCTGGAGATGGTCCACCCTGAATACCGTTTGCTGCAGAGCGAGTCAGAGGCCACTGCGGAGCAGACATTGACGGCCGTGTATCCGACTACCGATGGCGTCGGCCAGCGCAAATGGCGGGATATGATCAGACAGGCGCTGCCACTTTGTGTAACGGAGATTGAAGAGTTATTACCTAAGGGTGTCGACGTCCCGGGCGTGGAGATATCGTTGGCCGACGCCCTCACCATTTTGCATTGCCCGCCTGTGGGAACCGATCCTCTTTTGCTGATGCAAGGATCTCATCCTGCCCGGCTAAGGCTGGCATTTGAGGAAATGCTCTCGCATCATATTGCGATACGACAACGGCGATCCTACCGCGATCGACTGTGTGCTCCGTTGATGCCGCCGTCCACCAGGCTTTGGCCACAACTCTGTGAACAACTGCATTTTCCGCTGACCAGTGCACAGGTACGGGTTGTTGAAGAGGTGTTCAACGACCTGGCCAGTACGGTTCCTGCAATGCGACTGGTTCAAGGGGATGTGGGATCCGGGAAAACTGTGGTGGCTGCTGCTGCAGTGCTCGCCGCAGTAGAAGCCGGTTGCCAAGCTGTGGTTATGGCGCCGACAGAACTGTTGGCCAGACAGCATTTCGAGAGTTTTGAAAACTGGCTCCAGGCCCTAGGAATAGATGTAGTGTGGCTGACCAGTCGGGCAACAGTTGCGACTCGTCGACAAGCCTGTCAGCGCTTGGCCAATGGTGATGTTCAGGTCGGTATTGGTACCCATGCGTTGTTTCAAGACGGTGTTCACTATCACAACCTGGGGCTGGTGGTCGTAGACGAACAGCACCGCTTCGGTGTCGAGCAGCGACTGGCGCTGCGGGACAAAGGGCGCACAGATAATTGTGCACCCCACCAGCTGGTGATGACAGCCACCCCGATACCGCGTTCTTTGGCTATGGTGATGTATGCAGACATGGATGTTTCGGTCATCGATGAGATGCCGCCTGGGCGACAACCGGTAGAGACAGTTGTGATGCCCAATTCCAGACGTCAGGCAGTACAGGAACGTATCCGAGAATCCTGTGCCCGGGGTATGCGAGCTTACTGGGTCTGTCCTTTGATCGATGAGTCAGAGCTGTTAGACGTAGAGGCGGTCACGCAACGTGCAGAGTCCTTACGCCAGGACCTGCCTGAACTGCGGATCGAGCTGTTGCATGGTCGCAATACACCGACAGAAAAAGACGCCGTCATGAACGGGTTCAGGAGCGGCCAGGTCGACCTGCTGGTCGCAACTACGGTTATTGAGGTCGGTGTCGATGTGCCTGAAGCCAGTTTGATGGTGATCGAGAACGCCGAAAGACTGGGGTTGGCCCAGTTACATCAGTTACGTGGTCGAGTGGGCCGCGGAGACCGAAAGTCAGCCTGCGTCTTGATGTATCAGGCCCCACTTGGAGAACGTGCGAAGGTGCGGCTGTCGACGATGCGCGTGACCAATGATGGATTCGAGATCGCGCAGAAGGACCTCGAACTGCGTGGTCCGGGCGAGTTACTGGGCACGCGTCAAAGTGGCCTGCCGCAATTTCGCATTGCTGATCTGACCCGCGATCACATGTTATTACAAGACGTCCGGGAGGTTGCTGCTCAACTGCTTGAAAACGGTGAGACGAAGCTGATCGATCGGTTGATCCGTCGCTGGCTCAGAACTGAAGACGGCTTTTACAGTGCGTGATCGCCTGTTTCTTTACGTGCGCCTGGCAAGGCTCGATCGACCGATCGGCTGGCTGTTGCTGATGTGGCCCACACTTTGGGCTGTCTGGATCGCAGGTGATGGTCAACCACAAGTGCAGATCGTCGCAGTGTTTGTTACTGGCGTAATTGTTATGCGTGCAGCAGGATGTGTGATAAACGATTACTTTGATCGCGCATTTGATCCGCACGTCCAAAGAACTCGAAACCGACCCTTGGCAACAGGCAAGGTCTCTACCCGGGAGGCACTGATCCTGTTTGCAGCCCTTATCATGGGAGCACTGGGATTGTTGTTAACCCTGAACCGACAAACCATTGTACTGGGCTTGATCGGGGCGGCGATTGCGATCAGTTACCCCTTATTCAAACGCTTTACACACCTGCCACAACTGTACCTAGGGATTGCATTTTCCTGGGGGATTCCGATGGCATTTGCTGCGCAAACCGGTCGTGTGCCGGCGCTGGCCTGGTGGATTCTGTGCGCCAATCTGTTGTGGACGGTCGCTTACGATACCATGTATGCGATGGCTGATCGGCCTGACGACCTCAAAATCGGGCTCAAATCTACCGCCATTCTTTTCGGCCAATACGATCTATTGGTTAACGCAGTGTTGCAGGCTCTCGCACTGGCGGTACTTGGCATCATCGGCTGGGGGCTGCATCTGAACGGTTGGTACTATCTGGGCCTGGTCGGCGCTGCGGGAACGGCTGTTTATCAATACCGACTGTGTCGCGGTCGCGATCGAGACATGTGTCTGAAGGCGTTTATCAACAATACCTGGTTCGGTGCTTGTGTATTTGCCGGTCTTGTTTTTTCCTACCGCCTGAACTGAGTAGCAGCAGCAAACACACACCCACCGACGTCAATCAAGCGGGATCCAGGTTGGCGTAGGCCAACACCAGCCATTTATTGCCAGCAGTTTCGAATCGAACCTGAACTCGGGCATGCTCACCCTGCCCCTCTACACTAAGGACAGTACCATGACCGAACTTGACATGATGTACGCGAGCACCCAGGTCAATACCCGGGCTGCTTGTCTGAGCCTTGCTGTTCAAGGCTTCGGCAGGTGTCGAGATAGCTCCGGTCAATACGGTGGACGAACGTACCTCAGCAACCAGTTCTGCTGGGATTTCTCTTAGAAAACGAGACGGGCGGGTATAGCTTTCCCTGCCATGCAGCCGCCGGACCTCGGCCCAGGTCAGAAAAAGTTGCACCATGGCCCGAGTCATACCGACGTAACACAGACGTCTTTCCTCCTCGAGTCGACCCGGTTCATCGATCGAGCGCTGATGCGGAAAGAGGCCTTCTTCCAGGCCGCTCAGAAATACAAGCGGGAACTCAAGCCCTTTGGCCGAATGAAGACTCATCAGCTGTACGCAATCTTCCCACTCTTCTGCTTGCCCTTCACCAGCCTCCAGTGCAGCGTGTGCGAGAAATTCCGATAGTGGATCCGGATGTTGGTCGTCGGCCGGATCGTAATTGAAATGACGGGCTGCAGTGACGAGTTCTTCGAGGTTTTCTACCCGCGTCTGCGCTTTTTCACCGTGCTGTTTACGGTAGTGATCGATAAGCCCGCTGCGCTGCACAACGATGTCCGTCTGTTCCGTCAGATCAAGATCTTGTGTCGATGCGTCAAGCGCTTCGATGAGATCGGTAAAGTGCTTCAACGAGGTCCGGGCTCTGGTCGGTATTTGTGTTTTACTTGCCAATTCAATCGCAGCGGACCACATGGAGGTGTCAGACGCCCTGGCATGTTCACGGATTGCGGTAGCTGTTCGCGCACCGATGCCGCGAGTGGGGACATTGACGACCCGTTCAAAAGACGGATCAGAGTGGCGATTTGAGATCAGGCGCAGGTACGCCAGAGCATCTTTGATCTCGGCCCGCTCGAAAAACCGGAGTCCACCATAGACCCGGTAAGGAATGCCTTCACTGAGCAGGAGTTCCTCAAAAACACGGGACTGTGCGTTCGAGCGATAGAGGATAGCAATAGAATCACGGCGATGGCCTTCATGCACCCACTCGCGGAGGCGTTCCACGACGAACTGAGCTTCGTCGATTTCGTTAAAAGCAGCGTAAAGCCTGATCGGCGCACCAGCCTGATCTTCAGTCCACAGTTTTTTCCCCATTCGGCCGACGTTGTGGTCGATTACGCTGTTTGCTGCCGCGAGAATTGTTCCAGTCGATCGATAGTTCTGTTCCAGCCGTAGGATCTGCGTATCGGGAAAGTCTTTCTGAAACAAGTCCATGTTCTCAATTCGGGCACCCCGCCAGCCGTAGATCGACTGATCGTCATCGCCTACAGCAGTGATGCTGTTACGCGGCTGTGCCAACAGCTTCAGCCAACGGTACTGTATGGTATTGGTATCCTGAAACTCGTCGATGAGGATGTGCTGAAAACGTTCCCGATAAGCGTCTCGGATTGGCCCGTTGTTCTGAAATAGCTCTAGGCACCGCAGCAGAAGTTCTGCAAAGTCAACCAGTCCAAAGCGCTGACACAGTGATTCGTAGTGGGCGTAAACTTGGGTCAGAGTCTGATGCTGGTTATCTGATGTCCCTTCAAGTTGTGGGGGACGCCGGCCCTCGTCCTTGTTGCTGTTAATAAACCACTGTACCTGTCGCGGTGGCCAGAATCCCTCATCAAGATTAAGTTCTCTAAGTGAACGGCGCACCAGACGGTGCTGGTCCTGGGCATCAAGGATCTCGAAAGAATCCGAAAGACCGGCGTCGGCGCAATGAGTGCGCAGGAAACGGTGTGACAAACCATGAAACGTGCCGAGCCACATGTTGCGCATTGGAGAACCGATCATGCGTTCTACCCGGTGGCGCATTTCCAGGGCCGCTTTGTTGGTAAACGTAACAGCGAGGATAGACAGTGGCGACACCTCGAGTGCTGTCACAAGCCAGGCGATTCTATGGGTCAGAACGCGGGTCTTGCCACTGCCGGCGCCGGCAAGAACAAGCATCGGACCGGGATCCTTGGATACTGCCTGACGCTGAGCGTCGTTCAGATCATCAAAAATGAAAGACACGTCCATACCCGCTAAACACTCAAGTCAAGGACACGAGGTTGAATGTTACCCGTCGGCACTTCGGGTTACAGTCGATTGTCGGTAATAGCGGCCATGACACAACCTGGGATCCTCCACCAGCGGCGTCATCGGTTCTGCCTGCCACACAGACGGGTCCAGTTCAGGGAAAAACACGGTATTTCCAGCCGAGATTTTGTCAGGCACCTGCGTGACATCGATGAAATCACAATATTCGAGAGCCGCTGCATAGAGCTGTCCGCCGCCGATAAACCAGACATCGCCAGTGCAGGTGGCCAGTGCAGCCGGGATCGTTGTATAGCACTGGACATCATCGAGCACCGAGCGGGTGATCACAACGTTGCGTCGTCCTGCCAGTGGTTTTGCGCCAATCGATTCCCACGTGCCCCGGCCCATAATGATGGTGGCGCCCAGAGTCAGCCGCTTAAATCGTTTCAGGTCGGCCGAATAGTGCCAGGGCAGTTTTCCATCTACCCCAATGACACGGTCTTGAGTGATTGCCACAATTGCTGCGCGCAATGTCAGCCCCTAACTTGAGCCAGCAGAAGATTTCTGGCAATCCGTGCAGCTACTGCTGTCATCGTACAACTACACGGCCACCTTGAAAGCAATCGCCTGGTGGGGTTCGTAGCCGGCCAGAGAAAAAGTGCCGAGCAACTCGTCCGTCGTGGCACTGAGGAGATCTTCCACGTCGTTGAGTGATCGAACAGCACTGTTTATGGTCAACTGTGGCAATGGTTTGGGTTTCCGCAGCAGCTGATCACGTAAACCGGGTACATGGTCGTACTCTGCCATACTGCCATCAGGCTTGGCGGTATAGATGTGCGCATCGATCAAGGTGTGACCAAAGTAACCCACCGGTATACCCGCAAAACGACTAAACAGCTCGAGCAGGAAAGCGTAGCCGGCGATGTTATAGGGCAGCCCTAGCGCAACGTCACAACTTCGTTGGGTTAAATGCAGACAGAGCAGCGGCTCGGCAGCCTCATCGCGCTGAACATTGAGTACCCACAGCGCATGGCAGGGGGGTAAACCGCTGAACTGGGCATTGCCTGGTGCCCAGGCGGATACCACCAAACGGCGACTGTCCGGATTTTGCCTGAGTTCGTTCACAACCCAGGCCACCTGATCGTTAAACGAGGCGTCGTCTTGATTATGTACGGGGAAGTGTCGCCAGAAGTTGCCATAGGCACTGGGCACGCGGCCGTCTTCATCCGCCCAAGGGTCCCAAAACTTACAGCCATGCCGGCGCAGCAGGCCAATATCGGTGCTGCCGGAGAGAAACCACAGATTTTCAACGACGATATTTTTCCAGGAAATCTCTTTGGTGGTCAGTAGTGGAAAACCCTGGCGCAGGTCAATCTGAAAATTTAAGTTAAAAGTTGAAAGAGTATCGACGCCAGTTCGATTGGTCTTTCGATGACCGCTACCGAGTACGGTTTCGACGACATCAAGATACTGCTGCAATATGCTGTGCTCTACCTGTGCTAGGGATTTGCTGAGCCAGTGGCTACAGCGCTTGGTCAGAGAAATAATGCTCTATCGCTATACGTGCAACGTAGGCCGATTTTACATACCACTTTTCCTTGTTGATGCAAAGTACCGCGTAAGCGAGCTTACGGTCACCGCGCTTGGCATAGCCCACAAACCAATCGTAAGTACCGGCAGGGTCTGTCCCGTTGAGTGTGCCGGTTTTGCCACCGACTTCGACGTTTGACATCTTGCCGGTGAAAAAGTTGTTAAAAGACTTTTTTGCCGATCCTTTGCGTACAGTTAAAGTCATCATATTCTGCAGTTGGTGGGCGGTTGACTCGCTGAACACTTGGCGGGCATAGGGCTCATCATCAGCATATAGAACGATACCGTTGGTATCGGTAATCGCATCGACCAGACTCGGCTGGACAATAAACCCGCCGTTGATGGTCGCCGCGGCCAGGACCGCAGCATGAACCGGACTCATCGTGGTTTTTTGGGTCCAGCCGGACGCGGCTTCTACGATAGACCAGGGGTTGTCCAGGTTTAACGCGAGGCGGCTTGGGCTGATCTCGACATCACTTTTTATCTCCCGGTTGAACCCCAGTCGCTGAGCGTAATCCAGCAGTGCTTTACCGCCGACATGCTGGACGCCCAGTCGACCGAATACGCTGTTGACAGATTTGGCAAAGGACATTTTCAGAGGCAAGTGCCGGGTCCATTGATTGTCCTTGTGGTGCAGTACTTGTTGGCGGTAAAGGCTGGTGGTTTTGCCGTTGAATGGAATGACGGTGTCAGCATTAACCTTCCCCAGATCGATAGCAGCGCTGGCCGTTACAAGTTTGAAGACCGAAGCAGACGGATACGTCGCCTGTAAAGCGAAATTGGCAGCGGGCTTTGTTTTTCGGCGGTGATTGACCAGTGCCAGAATCTTGCCGGTATCCGGGTCCAGTCCAACAAACATCCCGTAATCCGGTCCATATTTTTCAAAAATCGCGTTGACAGAATCACGTAGTACCCGATCGGTGTTGTAGTGGATTGTTGCCGGGAGTCGCCGGCCTTGGCTGGTAATGGTGATCTCGCGCGGATACGCATTGTTCTGCACTGATGGCGTTATTGCGTCACTGATGACGTGCCGGTCCACACCCCACACGGCGCTGCGTTGCCATTCTGTGGAACTCAGATGCTCCGGCCAGGACAACATGCCACCGATCAGGATCACGGTTACAAGCGCAATCTGCAGCGGACCAGACAGGGTTGTCTGTCTGACAGTTTTACGACTGCGCTGGTTGCTCATATGCACGGGGTGTGTAGTTCTTGACCAGGATGGCAGTTGCGCCGGCGTTCGGCGGTGCCTCATGCAGCACCTTTTTCGTGAATCGCCCTGCGTTTAGCCCGCACGGTCCACATGATATCTGAGTATAAAGCGACTGAAGGGAAGAAAACATATCGATGGCTGTTTGGTCAGCTGGTCATGGTTTCTCGGGCCTGGTTGATCAGAGTAGCCAGGTAATCCGATCCCCCACGATCGCTGTGCAGACGCTGTATCAGGCGGCGATGTGCGGCCTTGATTTCTTTATTCGATGCGTCTTCGGCCACACCTAGAATTTCCGCAGCTTGCCGCCGGCTCATGGAGCCGCTGGGTGGCACCGCCGCCGTGTCCCCGGTGTCGGTATCCGCTCTCCAGTTTTCGCCGTGGTGGCGATCAAGATAGGATTCGAGCAAAGCAGCAGACTGGGCATCCTGCACCTGACAGGTGGACAGCAACTCGAGTAGATTTTCGAGGCTCATCTGCTCGAGCTGTTGTCCGGCAAACGCTCCGGCAATTACTTCACCTGCCAGATCGCCGCTGTCGTGATCCAGTGTCATGCGCAGAAAAGCGGTTTCCACCTTTGAGACCTGGCCAGAAGCAGGGCTCCGTGTCGATTTAAACATCTGCCATACCCGCCGTGCCATTAATACTCGTTGTAGCCAGGGAAGTGCCGCACTGACTGCTGCGAACATCCAGTGAATTCGCCCAGTGACCACCAGCAGCAACAGCACACCGGCGACGCCGTAGAGCAAAATCATCTTGAGCGCCTTGCTGCGTTGGGCCGGCGAGACCTTGCCGAGCCACGATGCCAGCCACATCAGACCCACCAGAGCGAGTAAAGCGAGTACCAGTCTGATCACGTTTTCAGTTCTTTTTGCTGATCTGGTGGCTGAGTTTGAGTACAGTGCCGCCCCGTTCACGGCCGAATTTTTCAAGCGCTTTCTGCCCACCGGCTGCATAAACCGCCACAGCACAAAGGAGATCGCGCAACTGTGCAGCGCTGTTGGCGTCGAACCGGCACCAGGCACCCGAGCTGAGCCGTGCAACCTGGCGAAACGTTCGCTCAGCAATTGGGTTGTCACCGTCCTGAAAAATGAACACCGGGATCCGGAGGATGCCAAGCTCACCAGCCAGTTTGCACAGAACGTCCGGGTCTTCCTCCATGGCATCACCGACAAATACCAGAGCGTTGACAGGCTGGTCCTGTTTTGTGGCGTGTGAGAGAACGCGGGCAATCTGGGTCTGTCCTGCGGCACAACGTATGGCCGTCATGTGTTTGAGCAATGCCTCAGTGTTGCTCATCCAGGGTGTCGAGGAGAACTCCATAAAACCGCGGTAGTGAACCAGCTGTATGTCGAGACCGCCCAATGCGTCGGTTTCTTCAAACATCCGACCCTGAATGTGACAGGCCCTGTCCCACAGGGGTTCCCGACTGGCCGTAGCATCCATGGCGAACAGCAGTCGTCCCCGGCCAGCTGGGCGGGAAGCCAGTGGCGTGGACCTCACCTGCTGCAGAAAGTTGTCAATGTCCTCGCGGCTTGATGTTTCCAGCGATCTGTTGGGCGGTTTTTTCAATTGCAACAGCGCTTAACAATCAGGTGATCAAGACGGATCATAACACTGTAGAGAGTCTGTCAGCAGGTGGTCGAGGTGAGGATCCGAACTGCCATTTAAGAGAGAATACGATCAATGATTTCAGACACATCTTTGGACAAATCGGGTTGTGCTTGAATGTGTTCAAGCTGCCCCCGCATCATTTCCTGTCGTTCGCTGTTGTAACGCCGCCAGAGATTGAAGGCTGACAGTAGTCGGGCTGCGACCTGCGGATTAGTATGGTCCAGTTTCAATATGTATTTACTAATGAATGCATAGCCTTGACCATCGATCTGGTGAAAATGTACCGGGTTGGCATGGGCGAAGGCTCCGAGCAGGGAGAACACTTTGTTTGGATTTTCCAGCTGAAACAGGTCATGTGATGTGAGCGCTTTTACGTGATCAAGCGTTCCAGGCAAATCCGACATTGCCTGAACCCGGAACCACTTATCCATGACCAGCGGGTAATCGTGCCAGCGATCGAAATAGTGAGCCAGAGCAGCGCTGCGTTCTGGATGTGGTGAACAGGCGAGCAAGGTTAAAGCAGCCAGGGCGTCAGTCATGTTATCGGCTGCGTACAGCTGTTGGCTGGCAAGACGTGTGAATTCTGGTTGTTCAAGCGCCATCAAGTAAGACAAGCAGGCGTTACGCAGAGCCCGCCGAGCGCTGTTGATGCTGTCTGTCGGATTGTTCCCTGTCGTCTCGAACCGGTGGTAGAGCGCTTCAAAATCGGCTGTAAATCGTCTAGCTAGTGCCAGTTTGACCGTCTTTCTGGCCTGGTGGAGCCGGTCCGGCTCAATAACGGGGGTGATCTGCGAAAGGTGGGCATGATCGGGTAGGGTTAAAACGTAGGCTTGAAAGGATCTGTCATCGAAGTCGTGCCGTAACGTATTTTCAAAGGCCACTGCAAAACGATCATTGAGCGAAAACGTACTGCTCTCAACAGTTGTCTCAAACGCTCGCAATACTTCGGTGCTGGAAAGGCGCTGCCCCGCATCCCACCGGTTAAATGGATCGTCGTCATGCTCCATCAGAATCGCGAGTTCGTCATCTGACAGATCAGGTTCAAGTTCTACTGGTGCCGAAAACCGTCGCAACAAGGAAACCACTGGTTCTTTCACGACGCCTTCAAATACAAATTGCTGCTCTTTCTGGTACAGGCTCAACATATGTTCATGTTTGGGTTCGCCCTGCTCCTCGACGGTTGTCTTCATCGCCCGTCCGGAGCGATCAAATAAGGCCGTGGCGAGGGGAATGTGAAACGGTTTCTTGTGATCCTGATCAGGGGTGGGCGGGCACTGCTGAGCAACAGTCAGGGTATAGCATGCCGCCTCGGCATTATAAGTGCCTCGGGCAGTCAGTTTGGGGGTGCCAGCCTGCTCGTACCAGAGTCTGAACTGCGAGAGATCCAGGCCACTGACGTGTTCCATAGCGCAGACAAACTCCTCAGTTGTCACCGCTTGGCCATCGTGGTGATCAAAATACTGGTCGCAGCCTTTTCGAAACAGAACCGGGCCAAGTAGGTTCGCCAGCATTCGCACCACTTCAGCGCCTTTGATGTAAACCGTCAGTGTATAGAAGTTGTTGATTTCGGCATAAGAGGCAGGTCTGACAGGGTGAGCCATCGGCCCGCTGTCTTCGAGAAATTGTTGGCCGCGTACTAGTTTGGCGTCTTCAATCCGCTTGACACCGGCCGAACCCAGTTCTGCACTGAATTCCTGGTCACGGAAAACAGTGAAACCCTCTTTCAGACTGAGTTGAAACCAGTCTCGGCAGGTGACGCGGTTCCCGGACCAGTTGTGGAAGTATTCGTGACCGATCACCCCGGTGATCGCCTGATAATCCTGGTCACTCGCTGTTTCAGGAAGTGCGAGGACGTAACGGGTGTTGAAAATATTGAGACTCTTGTTTTCCATGGCTCCCATGTTGAAATCCTCGACCGCAACAATGTTGAAACAATCAAGGTCATACTCCCGGCCATAGCGCAGTTCGTCCCACCGCATTGCTTGCATAAGCGCATCCAGCGCGTGACGGCATTGTCCGAGGTCTCGCTCAACAGCGTAGATTCGCAAGCGAACATCCCGGGCACCTGCGGTTGTGAAACTATCCTCGATAAACCCCAGATTTCCTGCAACCAATGCAAACAGGTAGCTGGGTTTAGGGTGCGGGTCGTGCCAAATGACCTGATGACGACCGTTTGGAAGCGTTTTTGTTGATAACCTGTTTCCGTTGCTCAATAGGACGGGACAATCAGTCGCGGACGCGTTGAGGGTCACGGTATATTCAGAGAGCACATCCGGCCGGTCGATAAAATAGGTGATCCGTCTGAACCCTTCCGGTTCACACTGGGTGCAGAAATTACCACTGGACAGATACAGCCCTTCTAGTGTGGTATTGGCTGCTGGGTTTATCCAGTTTTCAATCTGCAGCGTAAACTGACTTGGCACATCGTGTACTGTGAGCGAGTGGTCATCGATGGTGTACTGATCGGATGTCAGTTCTTTGCCATCGAGCCTGATACTCTCCAATACAAGTGCCTCGCCATCGAGACGCAGCGAACCTTGGTCACCACTGAGTCGTCTGATTGACAGTTGCGAGCGGACCCGAGTGTTATTGGCTGACAGCTCGAAGTGGAGCACCGTCTTGGTGATCAGAAAATCCGGTGGCTGGTAGTCACGCAGATAAATACGGTCCAGCGTGGTCTTTTCAGGTGTCATGAGGTATCCGGGTTAGGGTTATGGCGTTACTGTAATAGTCAGCTTTATTTTCACCGCAGCGTTGATTTCAGATTATCTGGATCAACACAAACACGAAAAGACTTATCATCGCGATGGGTATGATTAACCCAATCCAGTCGCTTTTTGCCTCACGACTGACCTTCATCATCTTCTTGATACCCGGGGAAAACCACAGAATTACCAGTAGGACCAGTACACCCAACAGCAGCTTTTCCCAGGTAGCAATCGGCTCCATTTTCTTCCGGTCGTTCGAGTACCGGCCATAGCCATGATTGGCCGGGATTACCCGGATTGTGGGCGAGATCTCTGGTTTGAACAAGCTGCGTAAGAGTCTGGGGGGCAGTACCAAACAGAGGGGTGAAAGCCGTGTGAAAAAGGAGTAACATGGATTTTAGGGCAGGCAACACGGGACCTGACCTGCGGTTGAAACTGAAAACATGATCCCCGGGGTATTATTAGGCACAGCGCTTTGACCAAGAGCGCATGAGGAAAGCGATCCTATGACACAAGAGCAAGGTGCTGGTGTTGCGGCGAAGATCCAGGAACTCAAATCCGAGCATCGCGCGCTGGACCAAGAACTCCAGAACATGAGCAACGATCCAACATTCGATGACCTTCAGATTCGAAGACTCAAAAAACGAAAGCTTTTTCTCAAGGACAGTATTACACTGCTCGAAAGTAGACTCGTTCCTGACATAACAGCTTGAAGCGATGTATTAAACGATACTAAAAACGCCCCCAACTTGGGGGCGTTTTCGTTTTGACGTCGGCTTAATAGCGATAGTAGTCTGGTTTATAGGGGCCGTCTTTGTCGACGTTGATATAAGCGGCTTGTTGGTCATTGAGCTGCGTAAGTTTTACACCGATCTTTTCCAGATGAAGCCGCGCGACCATTTCGTCTAGTTTCTTGGGTAAAACGTATACTTTGTTGTCGTACTGATCTGGGTTGTTCCACAATTCGATCTGCGCCAGAGTCTGGTTAGTAAAGGAATTGGACATTACAAAACTGGGATGACCGGTGGCACAGCCCAGATTGACCAGTCGCCCTTCGGCCAGCAATATGATCCGCTTGCCGTCAGGAAAAATGATGTGGTCGACCTGAGGTTTGATGTTCTCCCAGGTGTACTGTTTCAGCGACGCGCAGTCAATTTCGTTGTCGAAGTGGCCGATGTTGCAGACGATCGCCTGATTCTTCATCTGCAACAGGTGGTCGTGCTTGATCACCTGGTAATTACCGGTGGCTGTCACGAATATATCCACCTCTGAGACCACGTCATCCAGAGTGACCACACGATAGCCCTCCATTGCGGCTTGAAGTGCACAGATCGGATCGATCTCGGTAATCCAGACGGTAGCGCCAAGACCCCGCAGCGATTGCGCCGAGCCTTTTCCCACATCGCCATAACCCATGACCAAGGCAATTTTCCCGGCCACCATGACATCGGTCGCCCGCTTAATTCCGTCGACCAGGGACTCACGACAGCCATAGAGGTTATCGAATTTTGACTTTGTCACCGAATCATTGACGTTGATGGCCGGAAACGGCAGTTCGCCGGAACTTTCCATGTGGTATAGACGATGTACGCCGGTGGTGGTTTCTTCCGTTACGCCACGGATGTTCTGAAGGATCTTCGAGTACCAGCCGGGTTGCTGGTTCAGGCGCTCTCGAATTGACGAGAACAGCACCGCTTCCTCCTCACTCCCAGGGTTGTCCAGCACGCTGGGATCCTGTTCGGCTTTACTCCCCAGCGTGACCAGCATAGTCGCGTCGCCCCCATCATCTAGAATCATATTTGGCGTTCCACCGTCACTCCACTCCATAATGCGATGGCTATAGGCCCAGTATTCACTCAAGGATTCTCCCTTGAAAGCAAATACGGGTGTGCCCGCTGCAGCGATGGCGGCGGCGGCGTGGTCCTGAGTTGAGAAAATGTTGCACGATGCCCAGCGGACCTCGGCACCCAGCGCTTCAAGGGTTTCGATCAGAACCGCGGTTTGAATGGTCATATGCAGACTGCCGGCAACACGAGCGCCTTGGAGTGGAAATTGGCCCGCATACTTTTCCCGCATCGCCATCAGCCCGGGCATTTCGGTTTCGGCAATGGATATTTCTTTCCGACCCCAGTCTGCCAGCGACAAGTCGGCGACCTGGAAATCAGAAAATTCTGGTTTAACAGCAGCACTCATGGTTACGCTCCAGTCTTAGAAAACGCCGTTAAATCGAAAATGACGACTGGGAATCCGAGCCTGGCGGGCCAGTGCCCGTTGCAGCGCTTCTCGGCAGCGTCATAGGACTACTAACAAATTGTGTATGGAATTGGTGTCAGATTATATCCATTCGGTGTGATGAACAAGTGTACGAAGGCCTCCAACGGTACCGCAAAGGCCCCAGTCAGCCCGAGCTGGACTACAGCCCGGCTGCGTCCCGCAGCGCGGCAGCCTTGTCAGTTCGTTCCCAGGGGAATCCGTCCACCTCGCTGCGGCCAAAATGTCCGTAAGCCGCCGTGTTTTTGTATATCGGGCGCAGTAGGTCCAGCATCTGGATGATAGCTTTGGGTCGCAGGTCGAAATGTTCCCGTACGAGGCGTTCAATCTCCTCTTCAGGTATTTTGGAGGTGCCCGCGGTATTGACGAGTAAGGAGACCGGTTGGGCGACCCCAATGGCATACGCCACCTGTACCTCGCATTGGTCGGCAAGGCCCGCGGCCACAATGTTTTTGGCCACGTAGCGGATAGCGTAGGCTGCCGATCGATCGACTTTGGAGGGGTCTTTGCCGGAAAACGCACCACCACCGTGATGAGCGGACCCACCGTACGTATCGACTATGATCTTTCGGCCAGTCAATCCGCAGTCTCCATGCGGGCCGCCAACCACGAATCGGCCAGTCGGATTCACCAGATACCGTGTGTCGGCTGTGATCATATTTTCCGGCAGGATGGGCTTGATAATTTCTTCAATCACAGCGTCACTGAGCGTTTGATGATCGACGTCATCGAGATGTTGGGTGGATAGAACCACGGTTTCGACGCTGACCGGGTCGCCGTCTTCGTAACGTACGGATACCTGGCTTTTGGCATCCGGACACAGCCATGGCAAAGTGCCGGCCCGGCGCACGTCAGCTTGCTGTTTAACCAGTCGGTGAGCATAAGTGATCGGAAAGGGCATCAAAACGTCGGTCTCGTTACAGGCAAAGCCGAACATCAGCCCCTGATCACCTGCACCCTGTTCAAGGTCTACGCCCTCACCCTCGTTGACACCCTGTGCGATATCTGGTGACTGTTTGTCCAACGCAACAACTACGGAGCAACTATTGTAATCGTAGCCCATATCAGATGAGCAGTATCCGATCTGTTTAATCGTGTCGCGTACTACGTCGATGGTATCGATCTGGGCGGTGGTCGTGATTTCGCCGGACACCATAGCGAGTCCGGTGTTGACCAGCGTTTCGCATCCCACGCGCGAGTTCGGATCTTGTTCAAGCACGGCATCGAGAATGGCATCAGAAATCTGATCAGCCATTTTGTCGGGATGGCCTTCGGAAACTGATTCAGAGGTGAAAAGAAAACGACGCGACATTGGGCCTCCTTTGGGCGTTATGAGCGTAAGGCAATTCTGGGTAGGAATTTTATCAGACACCCAACCCCGACAATGGTTATTTTAATCACGCTGCGCAAACCCAAAAACTGATCACAGCCTGTTGGTGCAGCGAATAGTTTAATAACAAAAGATGGTAGTGTTTGGCGTGGGCTTTTGCCCATTCATGTCGACCTGTTGATGTAGTGTGTCGCCCATCGAAGTGAGATGGGATTGGTCAGCATCAGTGTTTGCTCAGTTCGATATGCCAGTTGTGCACTTCAAGCGAACCGTCGACTGAATAATCTGGGTTGTGCCCAGAGTCAGTCCAGGATTCAGCCAGCGTCTCGGCCATGATCCAGTCGCGGTAGGACAGCAAGATACGGTCGATATCGGCTGAACCGGAGACATGCAGCCGAATGCGATCCGAGACTTCAAGACCCGCATTCTTGCGTGCTTCCTGAACACTGCGGACGATCTCGCGGGCCAACCCTTCATCGATCAACTCTGGCGTCAGCTTTGTATCCAGGCCGACGAGGAATCCTTCTGACTCGGCACTTGAATAGCCTGCGGCCGAGGTGGTTTCAAGCAACAGGTCATCGGGCTCAAATTCAATCTCCTGACCCGCGACGTCGAGGGTCACCGATTCGCCCCGAGCATGAGCAGACGCAACAGCTGCAGCGTCGGCCTTGGACAATGCTTCGCGGATAGCGGGGATGAGGCGGCCGTGGCGTTTGCCAATTCGCGGCAGGTTGGGCTTCAACCGGTAGGAGATAAGCTCAGCATCTCGGGCAATAAACTCGAGGGACTTGACATTGAGTTCTTCCAGAACCTGTGTTTGCTGGTGTTTTATGGCGGCAGCGTGGCTGTCGGTGGGAACGCGGACCAGCAGTCTGGCCAATGGCTGGCGTACTCGGATTCGACTACTTTCCCGGGCTGCCCGGCCAAGTCCGACCACTTTCTGGACAACATCGACCGAGGCGATCAGGTCGTCATCTTTCCACGCTGGATCAGGCTTTGGCCAATCGGTCATGTGGACACTGAGTGGGGCTGCCGTGTCCACAGTCCGTTCAAGGTTCTGGTAGACCGACTCAGTCAGGAAAGGCATGAACGGCGCCATCAATCGATTAATTGTCTTGAGGCACAGATAAAGTGTCAGGTAGGCTGAATCCTTATCTTCACCGGCTTCGCTTTTCCAGAAGCGCCTGCGATTGCGCCGCACGTACCAGTTGCTCAACTGACCGACAAAACTCTCAATTGCTTCTCCGCTCGCCCGAGCATCGTATTGATCCAGCGCCGCGGTGACGGTTTCAGTGGTGCGGTGGAGCAGTGCCAGGACCCAACGGTCGATTTCCGGTCGCTTTGAAACATCTAATGTTTGGGAGTAATCAATATTGTCCAGGCTCGCATAAAGCGTGAAAAATGCGTAGGTGTTCCAGAGTGTATTGATGAAGGAGCTTGCGACTTCAGCAATAATATTGATGGAGATCCGCTTCTGAACTTCCGGAGCAAGACGGGCCAGGAAATACCAGCGTAGTGGGTCTGCGCCTATGTGGTCAAATACATCGTAGGGGTTGACGATGTTACCCAACGACTTGGACATTTTTTTGCCGTCTTTATCGACAATGTGACTCAGACAGACACAGTTGCGGTAGGCGACACTGTCAGAGACCAGTGTTGCAATGGCGTGCAGGCTGTAGAACCAGCCGCGTGTCTGGTCAATCGCTTCGCAGATGTATTCAGCTGGAAAATGTCGGTCAAAGATCTCCTGATTTTCGAACGGGTAGTGCCATTGGGCATAAGACATTGCCCCTGAGTCAAACCAGCAGTCAATCACTTCCGGAACACGGCGATACTCCTGACCCGTCTCAGGATGGTTGAATACGATATCGTCAACGGCGGGTCGGTGGAGATCAACTTCGTCCAAAGACCGACCGCACAGCGCTTCGAGTTCCGCAATCGAGCCGATGCACACAAAATCCCCTTCTCCGTCGGTCCACAGTGGTAGAGGCGTACCCCAGAACCGTTCGCGTGAGAGCGCCCAGTCGACATTGTGTTCGAGCCAGTTGCCAAATCGCCCGTCGCGAATGGTATGTGGCACCCAGTTGATGGTCTGGTTCAGTGACACCATCCGTTCCCGAACAGCAGTCGTCTGGATGTACCAGGCGTTTTTGGCGTAATAGATCAGCGGGTCACCCGTCCGCCAGCCGAATGGATAGTTGTGCAGATATTTTTCCTGGCGGAACAACAGGCCTTGTGTTTCGAGCAGGTCGATAATGACGGGATCGGCATCTTTGAAAAACAAGCCCGCTACCGGTGTCACCTCGGATTTGAAATAGCCATCGAGCCCGACGCCGTGGACGACCGGCAGATCATTGCGTTGTCCCAGCTCGAGGTCGTCGACCCCGTAGGCGGGTGCAACGTGCACAATCCCGGTACCATTGTCTGTGCTGACAAAGTCTGCCGCATGTACCCGACAGATGTCGCCGTCGGCTGCCAAGTGGTCAAACAGGCGTTGGTAGCGAAGTCCAACCAGATCCCGGCCCTTGACGGTTTTGATGACTTTGTGATCGGCTTCTCGCATGGTGCTTTGAAGTTGTGCCGCGGCAAGGATCAGAACCTCATCACCGTATTGGATGTAGACATAGTCGATGTCCGCACCCACAGCCAGGGCGAGATTGGATGGCAGGGTCCAGGGAGTGGTCGTCCAGACGAGAAAGGCGGTGTTGTCGGTCTCGGTCAGTCTAAAACGGACGGTGACTGACGGATCTTCGACCTCGCGATAACCCTGCGCCACTTCGTGTGAAGATAGGGTTGCACCAATTCGGGGGTCGTAGGGGACAACTTTGTAGTCCTGATAGATCAGACCTTTGTCCCAGATGATTTTCAGCAGCTGCCAGACCGATTCAATGTACTGGTTATCCAGGGTGTAGTAGGCCTGGTCAAGATCCACCCAGAAACCCATCCGCTCGGTCATTTTTTCCCAGTCGCCGATATAACGCATAACAGACTCTCGACAACGTCGGTTAAATTCTGCGACCCCGATCTGCGACTCGATTTTTTGTTTGTCGAAAATACCCAGTTCTTTCTCGATTTCGTGCTCTACTGGCAGGCCATGGGTGTCCCAACCGCCCTTCCGCGGAGCATGAAAACCGCGCATTGTCTTATAGCGTGGGTAAATATCCTTGAATGTACGGGCGAGTACGTGATGTATGCCGGGACGCCCGTTGGCTGTTGGCGGCCCTTCGTTGAAGGTAAACAGAGGGCGGCCTTCGGTATTGGCTAGGGTTTTTTCGAATACCTGATTTTCTCGCCAGAAATCGAGCACATCAGATTCCAGTGTCGGACCATCGTATCGGCTAGAAGCCCTCTGGAATACCATCTCATCGCTCTCCATGAGTGAGCCCCCGGGATGCCTTGATTTGCGGCCTCCGGGGCGACTCGAACCTGTGGGGTCAATCAGAATCGGCGCGCGGTACCACCCGGCTTCGTCACCGGTCAAAGCTCGGCGACCTCATGGACAGCGTGCTGTCCGCAACCCGGTTTCGGGGGTCAACCGACTGAGTCTAGTGAACGCCGTGGCGTTGTTCGGTCAGTGGCTCAGGGGTGATATTCACCGGGGTCCGGCCCGGGGATTTCAGCGCCCCCCGGTCTCTGCTGCGCGAGCACGATCGGTTACTCGTCCCCATCATCGCCTTGACTGTGGCATTTCTTCTAACAAATGCCCTACAGTGGAGCAAAATCTAACCGCGCGATCGGCAAATAGCAAACTGTAAACCAGCAAACCTATTTTGTTTAACTGCAATGGAGATTTAGCTGAGGCTAGGCCTGGAACGACTTGCCGATGCCCAGGCACCGGCAGCACTATGATGTGTGTCGCGTTGCGGTTGGTTGACAGGAGATCCGACTATGGCTGATGTGGTCATTGCTATCGTTGCCCCCATCTTTGGCGTCGTGATCTGTGGCTATATCGCAGGTCGTGTCCGGTTGCTGGACAAGGCGGCCATCCGTGGCATTTCGATCTATGTATTCAACCTCGCAATTCCACTGCTGTTGTTCTACGCCATGGCCAAGATTGATCTGCCCGAAGTTTTGCCCTGGAGTTATCTGCTGGGCTACTACGGATGCGCGCTGGGCTTTTTCGCTCTGGCATTTACCTTATCTGGCCGGGTCTTCGGCTATCGTCCTAGGGAGGCCGGTATATTTGCGTTTGGCAGCAGTTACGGCAGTTTCATCCCGCTGGGCATCCCTCTGGTGCTGACTATCTTCGGTGAGCGAGCGACCCTGCCATTGTTTACGTTGGTGGCGACCCAGGCGCTGGTGATGTTTCCCGTGATGACGCTGGTTCAGGTCTCGGGTGCTGCCCACAGAGACCAGGATTCGCGTCTGTGGTCGTTTACCCGGGGTGTTATTGCCAATCAGTACCTTGCCGGGATTGCACTGGGCACGTTGGTCAACCTGATGGACGTGCCTTTACCTGAGGTGCTGGTGGGTGTACTTGAGCTTTTCGCTCAATCAGCAACCCCGTGTGCGTTGTTTGCATTGGGTGCTGCACTGAGCCAGTACCGCGTTGCGGGCTCCTTGGGCGCATCGGTTGCAATCTGCGTGATGAAGACAATGGTTTTTCCAGCAGGCGTCTGGCTGGTTCTGCGCTTTGTGCTGGAGTTAGACCCGCTGTGGCTGTCGGTCGCCGTGGTGCTGGCGGCCCTGCCGGTAGGCATTAACACTTATCTGTTTGCGGAACGCTACACGACAGGGGTGCCTTTGGCTGCTGCGTCGACTGTTGTCAGCACAGCCGTGTCGATGATTACGATCTCGCTGGTTCTTCTGTTACTTGGGCTCTCCGGATGAGCGCCCGTCGGGTCGCGAAATGCCGGCCAGGGACTGAAGATGACCGCTGACACTGGCGGCCAGTGCATCCAGTGCATAGCCCCCTTCAAGCACAGAAATAAGTCGTCCATTGGCATGCTGGTCGGCGGTTTCCAGCATCCGCTCGGTCATCCACGCGTAGAACGCGGTAGACAGGTTGATACTGCCGAGAGGATCCGCCTGGTGGGCGTCAAATCCCGCTGAAATCAGGATCACGTCGGGGCTATAGCTGTTGACAGCCGGCAGGATCTTTTCTCGGAAGGCTTGTTCGTAGTGGCTGTCGTCGCTGCCCGCGGGCATTGGACAGTTCAGTGTGGTACCGGACCCGTCGCCGATTCCGGTTTCGGAATAAGCGCCAGTTCCAGGATAGTGTGGGTATTGGTGCAGGCTGATATAGAAAATACTGGGATCGCTTTCGAAGCTGTGCTGCGTCCCGTTCCCATGATGGACGTCCCAGTCCAGAATAACGATCTTCTCCAGCCCGTATTCTTGCTGCAGATAACGGGCGGCGATCGCAATGTTGTTGAACAGGCAGAAGCCAAGTGCGACGTCTCGCTCGGCGTGATGGCCAGGAGGTCGGACCAGAGCAAAGCCGTTATTTGCTTTACCTTGGATCACGGCATCGGCCAGGGCAAGTACGCCGCCGGCGGCCAGCAGCGCGATCTCGAATGAGGCTTGGCTCACCGCGACGTCGGGGCTGTCCAGATACGCCCGTCCCTGGCTACACGCCTGTCGAGCCCGCTCGATCAGCGTACGATCATGGATGCTGCGTAGCCAGCGCTCGTCACAGGTCTGTGATTCGACGGGCAGCAGCTGGCTGAACCATTGTTGTGCGCGCAGGTGGTCCAGCGTGTGGGTCAGGCGGGCGGCGCGCTCCGGATGTCCAGGCCCGGTTTCATGTTCGGCAAACCTCGGGTCGGTCAGAAAAGCGGTTTTCATAGGGTGTTTATCCGAATTCAAGAACCTCGCTACAATGATGGTCCCTGATCAAGCATGCCTCGTCAATGCGGCACGATTGAACTGACCGGATTTGCAGACTTGATGTTATCGACAAGACCCCATTGTTTTGACGCAACACTGGTCGATGACGATGGACCAGACGTGATAGATACTCAAACCGAGTGGTCGGATGCCGCTGCTTGATGTCGTGGTTTCGGCAGTGGCAGCAGTTGGCGGTTATCTGCTGCTGTTTAAGTACTGGCCGTTGGGTCCCGCCGCAGGCTCAGGAGTTAAGCACATGACCTGGGTGGATCCGCCGACCGGCGACAGCTTTACCATCGGCACCTACAATATTCACCGGTCCCGGGGGACTGACGGCCGACGCGACCTTAATCGTATTGCCGAGGTTATTAAAGACTGTGACATTGTTGGATTGCAGGAAGTCGAAGGATCAACCTGGCGCGGACTGAACAACCAGGCCTACTTGTTGTCAGAAAAGCTCGCTTGCGCGGTTCATTTCGCGCCCACCCGGCGGCGATGTCTGGTGGCGAATCGAGGCAATGCCCTGCTTACGCGTATTCCCGTCGAACGCTGGCATCGTGAACCCTTATTGCCGACGCACGGCAAGCGTTATCGCAACCTGACACGATACGAGATCGGTGTGAACGGCAAGACGGTGCATGTCATTAACACGCACCTATCTCATCCGGATCGTCAACGCCATCCGTTTGAACGGGTATTGGATGTTTTTGAACAATACGATCACGCGATTCTGCTCGGTGACTTTAACGTTGAAGCGGGTCACGAGTGCCTTGACCGACTGCGAACGCTTGCAGCGCAGGACGCAGCTAGCCAGGCCGGAGGGCCACCCGGGCGCATTGACTGGTTGCTTGTTCGCGGGTTGAAGATTATTGATGCGTGGTACACCCCGGCCGGACCATCAGACCATCCGTTCTACGCGGTGCGCGTTTCCTTCTAAGACGGGTGGTCGGTCAGGAAACCTTGGGCCGACAGCAATTGCCGGGCGGTCGCCAGTAAAACCGGGTTGTCTTGCCAGTTTCGAAGAAAGCGGTTGATGTCTTTTCTGGCGGCCTGTTGATAAGTTGATTCACTCTTATGCTGCCGCATGACGTCGAGATCGATCAGTACCGGCCCACGGCTCGACAGCAAAATGTTGCTGGCTTTAAGGTCACCATGTGAGATCCGCTCACGCCTCAGCTTGCACAGGATCTCGACTATCTCGCCCAAGGTTCTTTCGATCTCGGCAGGGGGAACATCACCTTTGAAATGGTCTAGACAGCTGATTCCATCCACAAATTCAGATACAAACCAGGATCTACCCTTTAAACCAACCTGGATTTCCTGGATCCAGGCAACGGCCGGTGCCACAGAAATATCCAGGCTCCGCAAGGTTCGGGTGAAGTGCCAGCAGTTCTCAGCTCGTGAGCTGCGAACGGTGCGGCGGAGACGATGCCAGGCATTCTTGGTGTTGTAACGCTTGATTACAAATGTGTGACTATCTCGGAAGATTAGTCCAACCGTAGTTGTGTTGTCGTTTTTTACGATGTGACATTCTGGATCGGACAGTGCTAGATCTGGGTTCTTGAGAGTGTGGCGTATCAGCGGTGAATCATCGCGTAAATAATGGTGTATATGTAGATGACCTGAGGAAAGTTGATTCGCCATATCGGAGAGCAGCGTGAGGTTGTCCGTCGGGATCTGCGATTGTGTTTCCATCTGTAAATCGCGCATCCCAGACCGTGTCGCGCCCCTTGGTAAGGTCAGTGCTGGATCCTGGCCGGTGTCAGAGGGGTGTTAGCAACATTGCCTGTCTTTCTCGTCCGACGCGGTTCAGAACGATACAGGTTCTGGGCGCGTGATCGCACTTTGCGCCAAAAGCGGTTGTTGTTTTGCAACGCCTCGAGTACCTGTCGGTTGCTGATATTTTCGTAAGTAGACATGAATCTTATAAGGTCGCGTTTGGTTAGGCCGAGACCCATACTGGAGTAGTGCAGTCCGGACACGTCTCTCATCTTCCAGCGGGAGGGAGTTACGCTCTGTGGTGGTTGGGGTCGCTGCAGTTTTAGCGCCCCTTGTACGATCGCCTTGATCCAGGCGCTTTTCGTTGGTTTATGAATCTGCATTCGGTGTAGGTCGATAAGGAAAAGACTGCAATTTTCGGGAGTTGGTTCATGCGACTCTTTGGTCCGCTGCAGCAGGAAATGACTGAGGTAGAAGTCCCGATGGTTGGCACCGCTGTTGTGCAGAATTCGAGCTGTTTGTGCTAGTTGTTCGATTAACCAGCGTTTAAAGCAAATTTTGTCGGGTAGCTTGTTGGCATTACGCCCCCAAAATTTTTTATCTTTGAACAGATCTTCAAGACTTATAGCTCTTGGAATCTCATCTGTCACGATCAGCGATTGGCGTTTAGCAGGATTGTTTAATATCTTCCCAAAGCGGCGTTCCCGGGTGCCATAACCCGCGATGTTGAGGGTATTCAGTCCAATATTCTGGAGCAGTGTCAGGCGACGAAGGTGGTGGACACCTTTCCATTCATTTTCCGCACCGAGTACGGGCAACCGGAGGGAGGTCAGGTTTTTCCCAATTTCTTTCCAACCCACACCATCATGGATTTTCAAGTAGTAACGTTGACCGTTGTGACTGAAGGAAACAGTTCGGCGACCCTCATCAGCTAGCTTGTCTCGAGCCTCTACGACGTTATGGCGACCACCAATTGCGTTCTTCCCGATATCCAAGAGCTCATCAAAATTCAATTGGCCAAGATCTTCGCGCAAGTAGATGTTATGTATATTTTGGGTGTCAGGTATGCAGTTTATCGGGGAGATTTTTCTACGTTCGTAAGTCTCAATTGCGTCAACGGCTCTAGCTGGCATTTTGTAAAGGACCGGATTCTTGCCGTAGCGTTGGCCATTTTCAGACCATCGGTCGTGATAAGGTGAGGTTAGCATGCTCTCCAACTGGGAATTCAGCGCTTCCTGGTCGAACGGTGAGTCCAACACGATACCTGCCTCGGCGGCTTTTATATGGTCCGCATAACCGCACACATCCGTTGCTAAGACGGGGAGTCCTGCAGATATAGCTTCAAGCAGAACCGTACCTGTATTTTCGTTATGTGCCGGGTGCACCATCAGATCACCGACGGCAAGCAGTTTGGGGATGTCTTCTCGTGATCGCCCACCTAGGAAAAGGACTTGCTTAGATACCGACAGCCTATCGGCCTGTTTTCGGTATTGTTTTTCATCATCATCGTCACCAACAACAATCAGACTAGTGCGTTCTTGGATATCTATTGGCAGACTGGCTAGAGCAGTGATGCCCCGATCAAGCCCTTTAGTTCTGAAGCCAGAACCAATAAACATCAGCAATAGATCGTTGATAGGCAGGTCGAGTTCTACGCGGAGCTTTTCTCTTTGGTGAACGCGATCTGTAATTGGTGAAAAACTTGCGTCCAGTGTCGGAGGAAGCAAGTGGAATCGCTCATTGGGAGTGAAATAATACTCTTGGTACTCGCTTTTTTGTCGCTCTGACAGCGAAAGAATGAGTGTTTGGCTTTTCACGCCGAATACAGCTTCTTCAAATGAATACCGACCCTTGTAGCGTCGCGTCAGTTTGTAGATGGCGGGGTACTGAGTACCTTTATCCCCGACGTAGCAGCTGTCTGCTCCATAGTAAAGATCAAGACCGGGCATTTTGTTGAAGCCGACGACTACATCAAAGGCCTGTTTCTTGAGCTCTACCTGTAGTTTGTTATGGAACTGCTCATTTTGGGCATGATTTGAGAATTTCAACGATATCTTCGGAGACTCTAGAACTGTAAACTGGGCCCCCTCCGGACGCTCTCCCTGCCACTCCGACACAAAAACGTGTGCACTGTGTCCTCGGTTCAGGCACTCCTCCAGAATACGGCCAAAGTCGAGTGATAGACCGCTGTAGGGCGAATACTTAAACAGACAGAATGCGATTTTCATGAGGAGAACGGCCCCTTATTCGATAGGCCATTGTGGATAGTTTAACCGTCTTTACTGCCGATTTTCGGGATCAGAATTAATGCAAGTAGATAGCCGGCTATTGCAGCTAACGGCACTCCCAGTTGTAGGCCGTGCGGCAGATTATCGCCAGGTCATCGTATTGCGGTGTCCACTTCAAGACCTCCCGAATCGCACGGTTATCGGCCACTAATTGGGCAGGATCCCCCGCCCGACGGTCCGCCTCTACGATGGCTAAGTGCTTGCCGCTGACCTGCTCGATGGTATCAAGGACCTGACGGACACTGAAACCCCGACCATAACCACAATTCAGAACCTGTGATTCGCCCCCTGACTGCAGGTGATCGAGCGCGCACAGATGGGCTGCTGCGAGATCTTCGACATGAATGTAATCCCGGATACAGGTGCCATCGGGTGTAGCGTAATCGTGGCCGAATATCGATATCGACGGGCGCTGCCCGGTTGCGGTTTCACAGGCGACCTTGATTAAGTGGGTTGCCTCCGGAGTCGCCTGACCCAGAGTGCCGTCAAGACTGGCACCGGCAACATTGAAGTAGCGAAGTGCAACGTACTTGAGACCCGTATCGCCTTGCCCACCGCCGAGCGCCATATCACGCAGCGTCCATTCGGTAATCAGCTTGGTCCGGCCGTAGGGGTTGACCGGTATCGTGGGATGGTGTTCTGCAACCGGGACTTGTTCGGGGTCTCCGTAAACAGCGGCACTGGAAGAAAAAATAAAGTACCCTACTCCTGATTCACAACATGCACGGATCAGGTTCAACGATGCGACCACGTTGTTGCGATAGTACTTTGCTGGTTCAGCGACGGATTCGGGTACAACGATATGCCCGGCAAAGTGGATGACCGCATCGATCCGCTGCTGGCGTAGGAGTGACGACATGGCGGTCTTATCGCTGACATCAAGCTGGTGAAAGTCAGCCGTTGGTGGCACTGCCCAACGATGGCCACTGTACAGGTTGTCGACAACGGTCACCTGATGTCCGGCTGCCAGCAATTGCCGGACGGTGTGCGAGCCAATATATCCCGCACCACCGGTAACCAGGATTTTTAGGGGTGATGTCGGCAAATCTAGGCCTCAGGCGGTTGCAACAACGGGCATTATATCTATGCCTGCGACCCTTTCTGGTTTGATCATTCCCGTATCTGATTGAGTTCGGTCAATGCGCTGACGACGCGTTCAGGTAACAGGTCTTCAAGACATCGAGTATGTCCCAGTGGACAGGATCGCTGAAAACAAAGACAGTCGGGTTCCAGTGACACGCTTCGAGCCATACGGCTCAGGGGTGGTGTGAATTCAGGGGTGGACGCACCGTAAACGACTACCAGCGGTCTACCGACAGCGGCTGCAATATGCATCAGTCCAGAATCGTTGCTGACGACCTGGGTTACTGCGCTCAGCAGGTCAACAACTTGGCCAAGACTGGTCCGCCCGGTGAGGTCGACACAGCGCCCATTGACGGTGTCATTGACAGCCTGGGCAAAAGGCGCGTCCCGGGTAGCGCCCAGTAGCCAGACCTGCCAGCCTTCGTCCAATTTGAGAGACGCAAGTTCGGCAAAATGCCTGGCTGGCCAGCGTTTTGCCGGGCCGTACTCTGCACCGGGACACAGCGCCAGGACCGGGGTATCGGCGACTGGGACGGCGAGTTTCGCCAGGATGTCGGGCACAGATTCAGGCCTAGATGCTAACCGGGGTCTCGGGGTGTTTTCGATAAGCGGGGCATCCGCCGACAGCCCAAGTTGCACGAAGCGCTGTACCTGCAGGGGCTGGTTCTCCTGGTTGAGTGTGCGCAAGTCATTGAGCAATCCGTAACGGGGTTCTTTCCGGTAGCCAGTCCGGTGCGAGATACCCGCAATAAACGGTACCAGCGCCGATTTGATCGAGCCCGGCAGGACAATGGCCTGATCAAATTTGTGGTGTCGCAGTTGCCGGCCGAGGCGGATACGGTCAGTGAGTTGCAGGTGATTGTGTACAAAAGGCGTCGCAATGGCGTCATCGACTTCCGGCATGCGGCTCAACAAGGGTAAAGTTGTTTCTGGGGCGGCGACCGTTATCCGGCACTGGGGCCGGATCTGTTTTAATTTAATGAAAAGACTCTGCGCCATGATCATGTCACCGACCCAGGCCGGACCCACCACCAGAATATTAGAGGCGATTGTGGTCATGGCGGTACCAGATCAGGTGGACCCACCTCCCGAGGTTGGCCTGTCAGGGGCTGTCTTTAAGAATGAATCGCGTACCGCAATAAGGACATAGGGCATCGCCACCCTGCTCGATCGGTAGATAAACACGCGGGTGTTGGCTCCATAGCGTCGTGTCTTCACGGGGGCAGAAAAGGGGCAGTTCGCTATGTGTGATCTCCCTGGTTTGGACTGGCGTAGGCTGATCGGGTGTTACCGTCTCGGTCGGGTCGATCGGGAACTTTGTTGGAATTGGCATCTCGGCAGTGTTTGTTATATTGGGGTCAGCCAGTCACGATGCGCTTGGTGGCGACCCAGGACACAGTCAAAAAACAATGACTGGATTTTTTCAGTGATCGGACCGCGCTTACCCGAACCGATGGTGCGGTTATCGAGTTCCCGGACAGGTGTGACCTCAGCGGCTGTACCGGTGAAAAATACCTCATCTGCGATATAGACCTCATCACGGGTGATCCGTTTTTCCACCAACTCGATACCGAGTTCTTTGATCAACGTAATTACTGTATCGCGGGTAATACCTTCCAGTGCGGAGGTCAGATCAGGCGTGTAGATCTTGTTATCGCGCACAATGAAGATGTTTTCGCCAGTGCCTTCCATGACATACCCCTCAGCATCAAGCATCAGTGCTTCGTCTGCACCGGCCGAGACGGCTTCCTGCAGGGCCAGAATCGAGTTGATGTAGTTACCACAAGCTTTGGCTTTGCACATGGTGATGTTGACATGATGCCGCGTCAAGGACGAAGTGCGGACCTTGATGCCGTTTTTCAATCCGTCATCACCGAGATAAGCACCCCACTCCCAGGTCGCTATCGCCACATGTGTTGTGAGCATGTCGGCACGAATTCCCATGCCCTCGGATCCATAAAAAGCCAGTGGTCTGATATAGGAAGCTTCAAGGCCGCTGGCCCGGACCACCTGTTTTTGGGCGTCATTCAGTGTGTCGGCATCATAGGGCATATTCATACCGAGAATGTGTGCTGATCGAAAAAACCGATTCGTGTGGTCGTGCAGACGAAAAATGGCTGTCCCCTGTTCGCTCTGATAGGCCCGCACGCCTTCAAACACACCCAGTCCATAATGCAGTGAATGGGTGAGCACATGAACTTTGGCCTCTCGCCACGGCACCATCTCGCCGTCCATCCAGATAGTGCCGTCGCGGTCTGAAAATGACATCAGAATTTCCCCAGTGTGTTGTGTTCTTTGTATCTGAACATCGAGCGCCCCTGTTTAGAGCACAAATACGCCCCTGTCAACCAGTGATGTTCTGTCTAGATCGGGATATTTTCCGTTTCCCGAAGCATCGAGCTGACTGCGAGCACAGCATCTCGCGCATAAGGCTCAAGCCGGGGTTGAATCTGCTCCGCTGTGATTTCGGGCCCCAATATACCGACTCCAATCGGTTTCATCGTTTCCAACTGAAGGTCGATGATCGACTTGATCACGGCTTGCGCCATGACGAGACCGTGCCCAGTTTCACCGCGTTCAATAATACCCAGTGTCACAGCACCCACAATATCAGCCCGCTTTAACGCCTTTTTCAGTGCAAGCGGTTTTTCCATTGAGCCGGGGACCCAGACTGGTTCGTCCAGCTGCAGTCCTACACTTATCGCGGTGTCGCGCGCCTGGGCCAGCATGATTTCTCCATAGGCTCGGTGAAAAGATCCAATGATGACGGCAATGGTGGGTCCTTTGTGCATAACTGTGGAGCAGCGTGTGCAGGGCTAATTGAGAGGATAATTCTACCGCATGGTAGTCAGAGTACGGGCCGAATGGAGCGTGCGGGATTTTTTTTGGTTCAGTCGACAGACAAATGTTGCTGCCAGAGCGATGTGATTCTGTTGCGTTCCGTGACCAGCTGGTCCTGGTCGATCAGTGGAGGCATCTCCTGGAGCTTGAGCCGGTTTTCTGTGGTCAGGTAGAGCGTAAGGATTTCCAATAGGGAAGACCCGGCGTCCGCATCAATCAGGCCTGAGTCGAGCAATGCCTTGATGATGGAATAGCTGTCTCGATTCACCACGAGTTGGGGGTAATCCCGGGCCCAGTTTAGGACCCAGTACTGGACCAGGAATTCTATGTCGACCAACCCGCCTCGATCCAGTTTCAGATCGTACTGGCTTATTGTGCTGCGGCAGTTGGCGGCGATGGTTTGATCACGCATGTTGGCAATCGTTTGGGCGAGCGTAGTTGGTTCGCGAAACGTCAGCAGAATATCTTCCCGG
Organism: Gammaproteobacteria bacterium; assembly: GCA_022450155.1. NCBI lineage: Bacteria > Pseudomonadati > Pseudomonadota > Gammaproteobacteria > Gammaproteobacteria bacterium. The sequence continues at coordinate 58,769 of JAKUQR010000004.1, forward strand.
ATTGCTTCAAACCGCTCTTCCAATGCCGCATCTCCACAGATCATCCGGGCCCGAACGAGTGCCTGGTGTTCCCAGGTCCAGGCGCTGTCCTGCAGATACTGTGCATAGGCATCCAATGGTGTAACGACCGTACCGGATCGCCCGTCAGGCCTAAGACGCAGGTCAATCTCATAGAGATTTCCGGCCGGGGTTCGCACCGTGAGAATGTGGACCAGTCGTTGTACCAGCCGACTAAGTCGGTAGCGACGTTCTGCGGCCGCTGATGCACTTATCGAAGACGGCTGGTCATAGACGAATATGATGTCCAGATCGGAGTTGTATCCCAACTCACCACTGCCGAGCTTCCCATACGCAACAATTCCCAGTTCGGTTGTGTCTATGTCCAGTAGCGACGGTATTAGAGTATTGCGCGCGCTATCTAACGCCTGTTCAACGAGTGCTTCTGCTAACGCAGATAGTGCTCGGGACACGTCGCGTACACTGAGTAGCCCGGCAATATCGGCGGCACCGACACGAAGGTTATAACCCCAGCGGTATTCGCGCAGCAGGTCCATGTCTCGTTCGAGATCTGTACTGTTGACATCGCCCAGTTTTCTGGCGATGTCCTGTGTAATAGTCGACCGTTTTTCAACCTCAAAATTTGTGATCGGATCCAGTAGTTCGTCCAGGATAACCGGGTGTTGCCCGATCCAGTTGCTGATGGAACTTGATGCCGTCGTGAGTTCTACCAGCTGCCTGAGCGCGAGAGGATTTTCGGCCAGCAGTGAGAGATAAGCGGAGCGTCGGCCGATTGTTTCGATAACCGACAATAGTCGGGTGAGCGTGACTTCCGGTTCGCTGGACTGCCCACATTCCTCGAGGACAAGCGGCAACAGTCGATCGAAGCGTTCACGGCCTTCTCGCGAATAAGCGAGATAAAAACGGCTTGTGCGAACGTTTTTCAGCAACTGGTAAATGCGGTCGGATTCCCTAAAGCCCGCCGCAGCCAACTTTTTGCCCGCTGCGTCGGCCGGCAGTACACCCTGCCAGATATCGGCAAGATAGGTCGACTCTGTAGCGTCGAGGTCTGCAACAGGCGTGAATATGTCAACAAATATCTGATGGACGCCTTCGGTTACCTGGTTGAGCCGAGAAAGAAGATGACTTTCAGACTCGAAGTTCATGGCTGTGGCGATGCGTCGTTTCTCCACGGAACCCGTTGGGATACGATGAGTCTGTTGATCGTCCAAGACCTGGAGACGGTGTTCGAGCCGGCGTAGAAAATCATAGGCCGAGCACAGTTGTTCAACACATTGGTGGTCTACAATGCCCAACGATTCGAGAGCAGTCAGCGCCAACCAGATACTGGCTGTCTGGAGCGTCTGATGACGACCACCGTAGATGATCTGATGGCTCTGCACGACAAACTCGATTTCCCGTATACCCCCTCGACCTAACTTGATGTGGTCGGACATATCCTGGTATTGAAGCTCCCGCTCAATCAGTGCTTTCATCGAACGGATCGCTTCAATGGCGCCGAAGTCCAGGTACTTGCGGTATACGAAGGGCCTGAGTGTCTCGAGTAACTGGTTACCCCCGAGTCGATCCCCGGCAACAGGCCTGGCCTTGATCAAGGCGTAACGTTCCCAGTCCCGGCCGTGTGTCAGGTAATAGTGATCCATCGCGTCGTAAGACAGTACGAGCGGGCCGCTGTCGCCATTGGGACGTAACCGCATGTCGGTGCGGTAGACGATGCCGTCTGCTGTGGGTTCCTCCAGGATAGCGATCAGGATCTGACCCAGTTTGACAAAGAATTCCTGATTGCTTATTTTGCTGGGACCGAGAGTTTCGCCTGGTTCAGCATAGGCAAATATAAGATCAACGTCAGAAGACAGGTTCAGTTCCCTGCCGCCGAGTTTGCCAAGCCCAAACACCGTCAACCGTATGGGGAGGCCACTGTCATCCCCTATAGGTTGTCCGTAGCGATCTGCAACTTCGCGGTGAGCACAGGCCAGCGCTATTTCGATGATGGCATCGGCGAGTTCCGACAGCGTGGCAACTACTTCTTCCAGTGTTGCCCACCCTGCGAGATCGCGCCAGCCAATTCGCGCGACTTCGCGCTGTCTTAAGCGACGCAGTTCTGCTGCCAGCTCGGCACGATGAACTATCCGTCTCCCGATCTCTTGCACAATGGCTGTTAGCTCACCCGGGTGCCGCGGCTGTTCAACGCCCGACGGACCACAGAATGTTTGAAGCAGTCCCGGTTCACGAGACAAAACGCGGGCGATAAAGTCACTGCAGGCGACGATTCGGGCCAATGCCTGCACGGCCTGTTGACTTGAACCGGCTGTATTGATTTGGCCCGCCAGGTTTTCAGGGCGGTCCAGTAGGCTTTCCAGGCGTGACAGCACTAGAGGCCGAAGGGCGGGCGGCAGGCCAACAACACTATCTTTGGCAATGTCTTTGGCTGTTGTCATCAATTCAGAGGTATGGACCTACACATTAATACCGAGGGTCTTTTTGTGGACTCAGGACTGTAGACGATAGGCGCTCGGGTCAACAGAAGGGACCTGTTCATCGATCATCTGTGCAATCATCTGACCGGTGCCGGTTGCCATCGACATGCCCAGCATATTGTGCCCGGCGGCGACATAGACATTGGACGCGATAGGACAACGACCAATACAGGGCAACCCGTTTGGCGTCATCGAGCGCCATCCAACCCAGGTTTCCTCGATCATATCGGCACAGGTTTCTTTAAGATATTCATTGGCACCGGTTTGAAGCAGCGCCACTCGACGTGGGTCGATTCGCCGGTTGTAACCCGAAAATTCAAGTATCGATCCCAGACGGTAACCACTTTTCCAGGGTGTTGCGACGACGCCGTGATCAACGAGGTTAAGTGGATAGTTCGGACAACGCTTGGGTCGGGGCATGGTCAGTGAGTAGCCCTTGGCCGGTTGAATCGGCGGTGACCAGCCAAGCTGGCCGGAAAGCTGTGGGGTGAATGCGCCGGTCGCAAAAACAAAATGGTCTGCCGCGATTTCGCCCCGTGTCGTGCGAGCAGCGATGGGCCGACCATCGTTAAACACGAGCTCTTGTAACGCTGTGTTTTCCAGTATCTTGACATCTCGTTCGACCAAAGAATCTCGCCAACTTTGAAGCAGGCGATCCGGCCTGAGATGAGCGTCTCCAGGAAAATGCCAGGCGCCGGCCAACCCGGGGCGCAGCGCAGGTTCCAACGCCGTCATGTTTTCGCCAAGATAAGCCTTTGCGGCAACGCCGTATTCGGTCTGCAAGAGTTTGACTGTGCTGGAAAACGAGGCGAACGTCTTGGGCAGCTTACACACATAAAGTGTCCCCGTGGTTTCCCAGTCACAACCTAACCCGTATTCCTTCATTAACTCGTCATAGAGCCGTCTAGATTGCTGCAACAGACCAAGTGCTGCGTGACCTGTCTTAATCATCAGATCTTCACGACAATGACCGGCAAATCTGAATAGCCAGCGCCATAGATCAAAATCTATGCGGGGCGCTACAAAAAAGGGTGAGCGTCGCCGAAAAAACGAACCCAACGCCTGTCCAACCACACCGGGTTCTGCCAGGGGTAAAAGGTGACTCGGACAGATCACGCCACAGTTACCGTGCGATGCCTCACCACCGATTCGGCCCCGGTCTATCAGTGAGACGGTATAACCCACTGCCTCGAGGTAATGTGCACAGGCTGTGCCAATAACGCCTCCGCCTATCACCAGAACGTGTTTTGCGTGATGGCTCATCCGGTTATACCCATACAGAAAGGATCCCCCGGATCTAGAATCAAAGTAGATTCGGCATTGACATGCGCACTGCCAGTAATCTCGGGTATTACCCGGTCTTGGTGCCACTGTCCCTCTGCTTCGAAGACACTGCCGACGATGCTTTGCTGGCGCCAGATCGTTCCTGGTGCGAGTTTGCCATCGGCCATCAAGCAAGCCAGTTTGGCGCTGGTACCCGTACCACAAGGAGATCGGTCGTAGGCACCGCCCGGGCAGAGTACAAAATTGCGACTGTCCGCTGGCTCATCTGCCGGACCAAACAGTTCGATATGGTCGATCTCTCCGCCATCGTCTCCAGTGATCCCATCGCGGATCAGCGCCGCGCGGATCTGGTTGGCGATTTCACTGAGGCGCGGGATATGGTCAACCGTGACCTGTTGCTGTGGGTCTTGCGCGAGAAAGAACCAGTTCCCGCCCCAGGCAATGTCACCATAAATGGTGTCGCCACCAGCAAGTTCGAGTTTGACGCACTGTCTGTAACGATAGCTTGGAACGTTCGTGACAGTAACTCGGTTGTTTTCGTGAAGGCGGATGCTGACATCGCCAACCGGTGTTTCGATCAGATGGTTACCGAGAGCGATTCTGCCCAGGTGATGTAACGTGACTGCCAGACCAATGGTGCCGTGACCACACATGTTGAGTACACCCACATTGTTGAAAAAGACGATTCCGGCGGTTGTCTCCGTTCGGGTTGGTTCACACAGAATACCACCAATCCAAACGTCGCTGCCGCGGGGTTCGTTGACAATTGCGGATCGAAATTCGTCATATTTATCTCGGAATATTTTCCGCCGACTGGCCATGTCACCTTTGCCGAGATCCGGCCCTCCCGAGACCACAATTCTTGTGGGCTCACCACCTGTGTGGGAGTCAATTACGTTGACGTGCTGTAATTTCATCTTTAGGGTCACCTGCTGCTGAGGAGTTTCCGGCATGACGCATACCGATGGTATGGAATACACTCGATGGAAGCCGAGATGAGATTATGCGGTCAGGCTACCCGCAGTGTCAGTACTGTTTCGATGGTACGCACATTCAGGATAACCACACAGCGTAATGAAAGATTTGTTTGACCTCGGAGCAAAAAAACGCCGGTTCGGTGTGGTGGGGCACCCGGTAGAACACAGTAAATCTCCCCCGATTCACCGACTTTTTGCGCAGCAGTGCGGGCTCGAACTCGAATACATGGCGATTCAGCTTGACCGGGGTGGTTTCGTTCAGGGCGTACACAACCTGCAGGCAGGCGGTGTGTGCGGTCTCAACGTGACCCTTCCGTTCAAGGAAGAAGCTCGCCAGTTGTGTGATCATGTGAGTGATCGCGCTGAGGTCGCCGCTGCGGTAAACACGCTCTGCTTTAGAAACGAGGGGGATATTTATGGTGATAACACCGATGGTGTCGGCCTAGTAACAGATGTCGAGGAAAACCTAGGACTGCGATTGCGCGGCCGAACACTGCTGCTTCTGGGTGCGGGTGGAGCAGCGCGGGGTGTGCTCCAGCCTCTGCTCGAGGCCGGCCCTCAGCAGCTAGTGATTGCAAATCGTACCGCGGAGAAAGCCCGCCAACTGGCGTTCGCGTTTGCAGGTTACGGTCCGGTCGAGGCAGTGGGGCTGGATCGTCTTTCAGGCTGTCATTATGACCTGGTGGTCAATGCCACTTCTGCGAGTCTTTCCGGCGAGATGCCACCGTTACCTGATGTGTTGTTTGCAGCTAATGCTCTGGCCTACGACATGATGTATGGTGATGAGCCCACGGTATTTATGCAGTGGGCCGAGGGCCACGGGGCGGGGCAAGTCAGCGATGGTTTGGGTATGCTGGTGGAACAGGCAGCGGCATCGTTTTATCTCTGGAACGAAATCAAGCCCCAGACCGAGGAAGTCATCCGCTTGGTGCGACAGATGTGACGGCGATATTTTTCGGCGCCTGGTTAGAGCCTCCTCAATGAGTAGGTCCAGTAGTCGGCGGTTTAATATAAGAAGGCGCAGGGATCAAAGCCATCCGGCCAACGCCTGTTCCACGATAATTCCCAGCGCCAGGATATGGTCTTGGCGATCGTTGAGACAGGGAATGTAATGGAATGTTTCACCACCTGAACGTAGGAATACTTCCCGATTCTGGATTTCGATTTCCTCGAGTGTTTCAAGACAGTCTGCAGAAAAACCCGGACAGATCACGTTGACACTACGAACGCCTTGGTTTGCGAGCTGTTCCAGACTTTTATCGGTGTACGGTTGAAGCCAGGCTGCGCGGCCGAAACGTGACTGAAAGGTTACCCGCCAGTCGCCTCGAGACAGCTTGAGTTTTTCAGCAAGCGCTGTGGCGGTGGCGAAGCACTGTTGGGCATAGGGATCGCCGGCCTGCCGCAAGCGCTCTGGTGTGCCGTGGAAAGAAATCAGTAAATGTTCAGCCCTACCCTGTTCCGCCCAGTGCTCAGAGATCGACGCCGCCAGCGCATTGAGGTAACCCTCATTGAGGTGATAGTCACGAACGATATGCAGCGCTGGAAGATTTCTCCAGCTTTTTACAACGTTGGCTACTGCATCGTAGATCGATGCGGTAGTGGAAGACGAATACTGTGGGTAAAGTGGCAGAATCAGGATCTGTTCTGTGCCCCGTTCAGCCAGACTTTGCAGTGCGGAAACAATTGACGGGTTGCCATAACGCATACCCAGCTCAACATTCACTGGGAGCTCGATTTTTTGTCGAAGATAGTCCGAGATGAGGTTGGTTTGCCGTCTCGCAATAGTCAGAAGAGGCGACCCCGTCGGTGACCAGATCTTTTTGTAGGCGGTGGCACTGAGTCGCGGTCGAAACCTGAGAATAATGCCGTGCAGTATTGGGCACCAGATCATCCGGTGTAGTTCTACCACACGATGATCGTGCAGAAACTGAGTTAAAAACCGGCGTACGGCGGGTGAATCTGGAGCATCAGGTGTTCCCAGGTTAGCGAGAATGACGCCTATGCTGCGGTTGCGATCAGAGTCAATCCCAGTTTGGTAGCGCATCCGGTCACACTCCTAGAATTGATTGTTTTTACTCGGCCGGTTGACACGGCAACGACTCACGCTGCAATAGTCTAAATCGTACGATGACAGTTGTACGCTACTTAAGGCTCGTTTGCAGTGTGTGTCAATGTATATCAATGGATATCGCCTCCCCTCACTGAAGATGGTGTTAACGGGATTTTATATGTGATCGTTCATTGTCGAGTCAGGCTCCAATCGAGTGTGAGATCTGATGAAATCGAAGCCCAATAACGATCGCGCCACGCTATCATGTTATAACAGGGCCTAATGAATCTGTGGTTATTCCGGTGACTTAATTCGGAACCATAGACCCAGGAGTTAGATTATGCACTGGTTCGTGCTTGGGATTATCGGGCTTACGCTGGTCGTATCAGCAAGTCGTTATCCTCGACTGGCGTTTACTTTGCTGGTTGTACTTCTCGCACTCGCAGCTATCACCTTCCAGTTGAATTCGAAAAATGACGAACGTTCCGACTCGCTGATATCTGATTCAGAGGTCGAACTATCACAGGTGACCATGACTTCAGGTTACGCGGGTAGTTACGACATGGAAGGCTTTCTGCGCAATGACTCGCTAGTTTCTTCTATAGTCGAAGTTGTCGTACAGATTGAGATGCTGGATTGCCCAGCTCAGAGCAAAACAGATCGGGTTAACTGTAACAAACTGGGGTCGGTGACGGCCAGGATCACTACGGATGTACCCCCCGGTGAGGCCCAGCAGTTCAACACCAACCTGTCATTTCCCGCATCCCAAGTTTCGGGTTATATCACCTGGGATTATCAGATCTCACAGGTCATCGGACGGCCACACCAGCGTTAGTCACCTGCATTGATTACAGTCGACCGTTTGCCCAGCAGGCGAGAAAAGGACCCCAGCAAACAAAAGAGGCGACGGCCGGAGCCATCGCCTCTGTCAAGTTAGGAACGTCTGCCTAACGGTTATTTAGCGTCACTGTTACGCGTTCTTAGCGCCGCTTTTTCTTAGTTACTTTTTTCTTAGTTACCTTTTTCTTAGTTACTTTTTTCTTAGTTACTTTTTTCTTGGATGCTGCTCGTTTCTTCGTGGCTTTTTTCTTTGCCGCCATATTTAATTTCCTCTGCTAGGGTTGATGTGAGATGAGCTTCTGACTGCCAGCTGTTGACCGGAACGATATGTTTTCAACTATAACGTTAAAGGTCTCTTTTAATATGTCAAGATCGTTTTACCGTTAATCAATTCGTTCTGGCAAACGCGGAGTAACAAAACACAGTTGCTCCTAAAGCGCGAACTATAGTCAGGCAAAAACAAATGTCAAGCGATAGTAACTTCAACTAAATGCGGTGCAACCAATGTTAGGGTATGTTCATGCGTGCGCGAAGTCGTTTTATTTATTCTTACTGAGCAGTAATCAGCATTTGTTTTATCAAAAAACATCTCGAAAGTATTGCGTGTTGTCGTTGAAAAACCACCGTTAGTTTAGATAAGGCAAAACAAGTTTTAGTGTACTGTCAGTGGCACCGGTGTTTTCAGATACCATCCGTATACCGTTTTCGCCGGTTGTTGCGCGAAGATTGGCATCGCGCAGCAAAGAGCACACCTGCGCTTTAAGCGTTTCAGGGCCATCAATCTGAAACCCAGCCTGACGAGCTAGCGTGAGCTGGCTGATCTCGAAAAAATTACGCATATAAGGCCCAAATATAACGGGCACACCCACTGCGCAAGGTTCTAGAATATTGTGACCACCGATACCTTTTATACGGATCAGACTTCCCCCGACGATAGCAATGTCGGCAGCAGCATAAAGCATGGCAAGTTCACCCATAGTATCCGCAATCTGAACAGATACAGAGTCTGGGATTGGGCCGTGCTGCTGGCTACGTCGCACCACGGTGAATCCGGATCGAACGGTCAGCCGGGCGACTTGGTCAAAACGTTCCGGATGCCGGGGTGCCAAGACCAGTAGCGTCTGTGGAAACTGCTCAGACAGGTCCTTGAGCAGGCCCAAAAGCAGTGATTCTTCACCATCGTGAGTACTGCCGCAGACGATCACAGAACGGTCGCGTCCCCAATCCCGCCGCACAGCTTCTGCGACCTCTCGCAGGCTGGGCGGCAAATGGGTCTCAAATTTCATGCTGCCGGTTCGGGTTACTCTATTCGGGGAGATACCCAGATCAATCAGGCGTTGACGGTCACCATCGGATTGGACACCGAATTCAGATACCTTGGCCAAAGCCGGCCCGACTACCGGCAAAATACGCGCATAGCCTCGGCGTGACTTTTCTGACATGCGGACATTCGCCATTACGACTTTCGTTCCCATGCGGTGGCACTGAGAAATTATGTTTGGCCAGATTTCCGTCTCCATCAGAATCAGAATGTCGGGTGATGTTCTTTGTAGAAAGTGGGTTACGGCAAACGGATAATCATATGGTGCATAGCAGTGGGTTACTTGTTGATCGAACGTTGAGCGTACCCTTTCCGATCCAGTAGGGGTCATCGTTGTGACCAAAATTCGGCAGTCAGGCCGAGCGTTGAGCAGATTGCTAATAAGCGGAGTGGCTGCATTGACTTCCCCAACTGACACTGCATGAATCCAGACATTGAACCGGTCTGGGTAATGCGGGCCGTACCCAAATCGCTCTGCCCAACGGTAGTGGTAGGCAGAGCTGTAGAATCCCTTGACGACCAGTCGCAGCAGTACGACAGGCAGCAGCAACCAAAGCAGCAGGGTATAAAGACTTCGAGCCAATGGTTTTAGTTGTTCTCGATCAGTTCATGATTCATCTTCGAGCCAGTTTCTGGGTCGAAGGAATTGAAGGTAAAGCGCTTCTTCAGCAGAACCCGGGGTTGGTTGCCAGTTGTATCTCCAGGATACTTCGGGCGGCAGCGACATTAAAATAGATTCCGTACGACCACCACTTTGTAAACCGAACAATGTGCCGCGATCGTAGACTAGATTGAATTCCACATATCGACCTCGCCGATAGCGCTGAAACTCGCGTTCATTTGTGCCGTAGGGGGTCGCACACCGGCGCTTTACAATTGGGAGATAAGCTGTGAGAAAATGTTCGCCGATACTGCGAGTTACTCCGAAGGCATTTTCAAAGCCACCTTCATTGAAATCGTCAAAAAACAGTCCACCAATGCCGCGCTGTTCTCCGCGGTGTTTCAGAACAAAATATTCGTCACACCACTTTTTCATTCGGGGATAGAGATCCTCACCAAAAGGCCTTAAGGCCTCCCGTGCAGTGCGATGCCAGTGAACAGCATCTTCTTCAAATCCGTAGTAGGGAGTGAGGTCGAAACCTCCGCCAAACCACCAGGTCGTATCATTCTCACCGGTGGATGCTTTGAAAAAACGAACATTCATATGGGCTGTTGGAACGTAGGGATTTAGTGGGTGAATCACCAAGGAGACGCCCATGGCTTCATATTTGCAACCTGCCAGGGTAGGTCTATGGGCTGTTGCTTCCGATGGCAGTCGGTCTCCCCTAACGTGGGAGAAGTTAACACCTGCTTGCTCAAAAAGCGCTCCCTGACACAGAATTCGAGTTCGACCACCACCATCATCATTGTGGCGGGTCCAGGTGTCTTCTGTGAATAACGCCTTACCGTCGGTGCGTTCGAGTGTCGAGCAGATCTGATCCTGCAAATTTCTCAAAAATTCGCGAACCTCCTCGTCAGTAGAAGTGGTCATAGCTGGTGTCTACTTCAAAAACCCAGGTTTCAGTTTCCGCCGCGGACAAGCTGGCCAGTACGGGCATCGCGGATCTCGCTCGGTGAAGTCGCCCGCCCTACCGGGCCATCAATTATCCAATCTATGCGATCACCAAATTCAAACCGGACTTGTCTGGCGGTACGCAGCGGTGGCTGGTTCTTTCTGTTTGCACTGGTGGATACAATCGCAGACCGACTTTGTCGACACAGTGCCAATGCCAGTGGATGGTCGATGAGACGTACTGCCAGGGTATCGTGTTGACCGCGCAGCCAACGGGGGGTAGCGGTTAAAGCGGGCAGTAACCAGGTGTGTGGTCCAGGCCAGTTGGCGAGTGGTGTAATGAGTGAACTGCCGACGGAAAAATCAATAAGTCGTCTCAGCCGGCGGACATCGTCTGTGATCACGATCAGCCCCTTGGCCCAACTCCGGTGCTTCAGTGTCAGTATCCGTCGGACGGCAGTTTCATTGAGCGGGTCGCAGCCCAGCCCGAAACAGTATTCAGTCGGGTAGGCGATTATCCCGCCTGCCGTACAAACTTCGACTGCTTTTTCAATCTGACTCCAAATGGACATTTTGTTTATCCAGGCTTGTTTGCAACTTGCGATCTTTATCTCGAACGAGCTGGGCGTTTGCTTTACGCTCGGTTTTAAGTCTTTCAGTCAGTTCGGGGTCACCGATTGCAAGTATCTGTGCGGACAGATAAGCCGCATTTTTTGCCCCTGCTTTGCCGATGGCAACACAAGCGACCGGTATTCCACCAGGCATTTGGACAGTAGACAGCAATGCATCATGCCCGTTGAGTGGTCCAGCGTCCATGGGGATCCCGATGACAGGTTTTAGTGTCAGGGCAGCAACCGTTCCAGCAAGATGCGCTGCCAGACCCGCGGCTGCAACAAATACGGCGCAGCCCCTTTCCTCAGCATCAAACACATAACGACGGGTGTCATCGGGCGTACGGTGGGCGGACGTAATCTTTACTTCAAAAGGTATTGCCAGGGCGTTCAAGGTGTCAAGAGTAGTTTGTACGGTTGAGAGGTCCGAATCGGATCCCATCAAGACTGAGATAAATTTGTTACTCACATGAATACTCCCTACTTATGTTCGGCCCTTTCGCGGGCTAGTGCACGGTGGCCAATATCGCCACGCCAGAAAGCACCTGGCCAGTGTATCGTCTTTATTGCGCTATAGACCGATTCGCGGGCCGATTCAATATCAGAACCAAGCGCTGTTACGCACAGTACGCGACCGCCGCTGGTGAGTACCTGCGCGTCGCGATCATGGGTACCCGCATGAAAGACCTTGGCAGTGTCTGCCGCAGACCTATCGAGGCCGTCGATGGGCAGACCGATGTCGTAGCGGTCCGGATATCCGGCCGATGCCATCACTACGCCCAGAGAACAGCGCTTGTCCCAGCTGACCTCGATGTCTGCAATATGACCATCGAGCGCCGCGTCGCACAGTGTTACAAGATCCGAATTCAGTCGCATCAGAATCGGCTGGGTTTCAGGGTCACCGAGGCGGCAGTTAAATTCAAGCACCCGTGGTACGTTATCCTCACCGATCATCAGACCAGCATAGAGGAAACCGGTGTAAGGAATTCCTTCGCTAGCCAGGCCATTGACGGTCGGTTCTATGACCTGCTTGAGAATGCGCTGATTGAGTGACGTGTCAACGATTGGTGCGGGTGAATAAGCCCCCATACCCCCGGTGTTGGGTCCCTGATCACCATCATCTCGAGCCTTGTGGTCCTGGGAGGTTGCCAGAGGCAGCACCTCTTTACCGGAGACAAGACAGATATAGCTGACTTCCTCTCCGCTCAGGAATTGCTCGACGACAACCTGGTTGCCTGCTGCACCAAAGCGCCGCTCTTCCAAAATTTGCTTAATAGCTTGCTTTGCTTCCTTGAGTTTGTGAGTGATGATGACACCTTTACCAGCGGCCAAACCGTCTGCTTTGATGACAAAAGGCGGTTCATTTGAATCAAGCCAGGCGAAAGCTTTTATTGACTCGGTGAAAACTTGGTGTTTGGCGGTTGGTATGTTGTGGCGCTGTAGAAAATCCTTGGCGAAAGATTTAGACCCTTCAAGCTGGGCAGCTTTTTTGCTAGGTCCCAGACAGCGCAGCCCTTTTTCCGTAAAACGATCAACGATACCCTCTACGAGCGGCCCTTCGGGACCAATGACGGTGAGATTAACCCGTTCAAGTTGGGCAAATTCACACAGCTGATCCATATCGTCAGCCGCTATAGCGATGTTTTCTACGCCGTCTTCTTGCGCCGTGCCCGCATTGCCCGGGGCAACAAACACTGTGTTTATACGGTCGGATTGTGCAAGCTTCCAGGCCAGTGCATGTTCCCTACCCCCACCACCGACTACCAGTGCTTTTGCCATCGATTTCAATGCCGAAAGTGACGCATGCCTGTGAATACCATCGCAAGTCCGTGCTCGTCCGCAGCTGCAATGACTTCGTCGTCGCGGATCGAGCCACCGGGTTCGATAACGGCACTGATTCCGGCTGCCGCGGCTGAGTCAATACCATCCCTGAATGGGAAAAAAGCGTCTGATGCCATGACGGCACCCGCTGGGTCCAGATTCTCATCCGCTGCTTTGATGCCGGCTATTTTGGCTGAATAAACACGGCTCATCTGCCCGGCACCGATTCCAATCGTTCGTTGTTCAGCGGCGTAGACGATCGCATTTGACTTGACGAATTTGGCCACTGTCCAGGCAAAACGCAGGTCGCGAAATTGTTCGGGAGTCGGTTCGCGTCGGGTCACGACCTTGAGGTCGTCGGCTGATACCTGTCCTTGATCTTGTTCTTGAACCAGAAGACCGCCGCCAACACGTTTGAAGTGGAGCTGTTCAAAGGCTTCGCTTGCGATGATGTCTGTCAGCAAGACGCGTATGCCCGTTTTGGTTGCGAGCACTTCAGCCGCCTGTTCGCTTTGGGTAGGCGCGATGATGACTTCCACGAACTGTCGGTCGAGGATGTTTTGGGCGGTATAGGCGTCGAGTTCTCGGTTGAACGCAATAATGCCACCAAAAGCGGAGGTGGGGTCAGTCGCGTAAGCCCCCTGATAAGCATCGAGTAAGGTATCGGCGCAGGCGACACCACAGGGGTTGGCATGTTTGACGATGACACAGGTGGGTGCATCAAAAGCCGCCACACACTCAAGTGCTGCGTCGGCATCTGCGACATTATTGAAAGACAGTGGTTTACCTTGGGTCTGATGGGCGGTTGCTAAAGTGCCGGGGGCGGGTGCTGCTTCCCGATAAAAGGCCGCAATTTGGTGGGGATTTTCACCGTAGCGCAGGGTGCTGGCTTTCTGGAACTGTAGGGTTAGTGTACGCGGCAATCCTTTTTTTTCACCGCTAACGCTCAGGTAATTGGATATCAATCCATCGTAGCGAGCGGTGTGACTGAAAGCGTCTGCTGCCAAGCGTTTTCGGGTTGCCGTTGAGACGCCACCACTGGTTCTGAGCTCTTCAAGAATGCAGTCGTAGTCATTGCTGTTGACCACCACCGTAACATCTGCATGATTCTTGGCCGCAGCGCGCAGCAGCGCCGGCCCGCCAATGTCGATATTTTCTATTGCCTGCTCGGTGGTGCAGTCCGGTTGTGCAATTGTTTGTTCAAACGGATAGAGGTTAACAGCCACAAGATCTATAGGCAGTATCCCTGCTTTTGACATGTCGCCGTCATCGGTACCGCGGCGAGCCAGAATGCCGCCGTGTATTTTCGGATGCAAGGTCTTTACACGCCCAGCCATCATTTCGGGAAAACCTGTGTGATCAGAAACTTCGACAACATCGATGTTGTATTCCTGCAGTAATCGGGCCGTACCACCGGTTGAGAGGATGTCAATCTGGAGCTCCCGGAGCTTACGCGCAAAGGCCACTACACCTGATTTGTCCGAGACGCTGATGAGCGCACGTTTTACGGGCGTAAAGCGTTCCGTTGCCATAGTGTTTGATCCAAGGTCAAAGTCGCGGCGGTAATAACCCAGCGCAGCAGTACAGCAGAGTTCATCTGATCAATTGGTAAAGCTTGAGTTTCTTGCGTAAAGTGTTGCGGTTGATGCCCAGAATTTCGGCTGCGCGAGACTGATTTCCGTTGGTTTCCTGCATAACGACTTCAAGCAGAGGGCGTTCGACTTCCCGCAGAACCATATCGTAAACCGAGGCCGGCTGTTCACCATTCAACTCCCTGAAATAACGTTCTATGGAGTGCTTGACGTGGTGGTTAAGCGGTTTGCCTTCAGAAGTATCCACGTGCTGAGTGATCTCTACCCCTCCGGGCCAATCAAATGGTGCCTGACAAACTCGACCTGTTCATCAGGTCTGCCGATCAGATTAAAGCGTCTGCGAAACACTTGGGCGTTTCCCATTGCCGAGGTGTACCACGACACATGTTTACGGGCGATACGGACACCTTTGACGTTTCCATAGAGCAAGTACAACTCGCTCAGGTGTCTCAGAAGGGTATCACGTTTACTGACTGGATGGGGGTCTCCCGGATCGATTCCACTGTTTAAATAGCTGGCAATACGACCGAACAACCAGGGCTGTCCCTGCGCTGCCCTGCCAATCATGATCCCATCAGCTTGGGTAAATTCCAGCACCCGCTTCGCTTTTTGTGGTGAATCGATGTCACCGTTTGCGATGACGGGGATCCCTACTTCCCGTTTTATTTGCTTGATGGTCTGATATTCGACTGGACCATGAAATCTGCACTGGCGGGTACGGCCGTGTACTGACAGCGCGCTTACACCCGCCGATTCTGCGATCTTCGCGATACGAACCCCGTTGCGGTGATCCGGGTCCCACCCGGTTCGAATCTTTAGCGTGACCGGCACATCGACTGCTGAAACCACAGCGTCCAAGATTTGACCCACCAGTTTTTCATGCCGTAACAGAGCCGAGCCGACCCGGCGATTGCACACTTTCTTGGATGGACAGCCCATGTTGATGTCGATGATATTGGCGCCACGATCTACGTTGAACCTTGCAGCTTCAGCCATCTGTAACGGGTCCGCGCCGAGCAGCTGAACACTGATGGGGCCTGTTTCACCGCCGTGCTCAGTTCGGCGCAAACTCTCGGACGAGTGGCGAAGTGCGGGGTTTGCACTGACCATTTCACTGACAGCCAGAGCAGCACCGTGGATGCGGGCGAGACGACGGTATGGTCGATCACTCACGCCGGCCATGGGTGCAGCCAATACGCTGCCCCGCAGCTCGACCTGGCCGATTTGGATACAGGAACCCGTCATCGATGTGGTACTGAAAATAGGCTTAACTACTGACGATTCTAGCCTCGAAACCTACGGCATTATCTTCGGGCTGGGCCAGGTTTACGACCACGGTCACATCGGCCCCAGGCGGCACTTTCTTGTCGAGGTCGTCTATTGTGAGAATCGATTCGGGTGAATATGTACGACGACCGACAATACGGCCATTTCGGTCGCTTAGTGCCAGTTCAATCGCAGGGTAGGATCGGTGTTGTGTGCTGCGGTTAAGCAGGTGAACTTCAACGATCACAGCACCGGGTATGTCCGGATGTAGATCAACCTTGGTCTCGATCACGCGGAATACAGGACCTGACAGCGGCAGCGGTACGCTGCAACCCATGTTCTTGCAGACTTGAACCAAATAGGGTCGGGCAGCTGGAATAGCTGTGAGTTGGTCGAATAACACGTAGCGTGTCTGTAGAAACAATGCCAAAACCGCCACCACTGATGCTATAAACCAGATCAGGCTTCTGGACGTCGCTGGTGCTTGATGTTCAGTCCGCAACTGACTACGGCTGAGAGCTGGTGTGTCAGTTGATGTGCTGTCGCGGACGCTATCACTCAGACTGAGCCTAGGCTCAGTTCGATAGGTTGTTGAACGGGAATCCGGCACTTTCTGATTTCCAGTTGGGCCGAACCCTCGCTCCCTGCGAAGTGCCCGGTTTATCTCGTCCAGACCTTCTGTTTCAGTGGCCGGCAATTGCAGATCCCCGAGTTGTTCCGTCGTCAGATCGAACAACCGCGGTCGCGGGTCGACTTTGGATCGGTCAAATTCAGGAATTCGGTCAGTTGAAACACGGGTAGTTAATCGATTTTGTAACGACCGGGCTTGTGTCGGGTTTGCAATCTGTTCTACCAGGTTCCATGCTGCGTTGAATACCGTATCGCACTCGCCGCATTGAACAAGACCCGCCCCGGCAGCCAGGGTGTCCGCCGTCACCGGTAGGATGCTCTTGCAACCGCTACAGCGAGTTTCGAGCAAAGCCTGTTCGTCATACGTCATGTTTGATGGGCCTTCATGCTGTGCGCGCACCGATAAGCAAAATCCATTCGTCTGCCGGCACGGTATCAAAAGTATAGCCCGGACCGAATGCCGAACATACTGTTTCAGCCTGAGCCCCTAGAACCCCGCTGAGCAACACGATTCCATCTGCCGCGAGCAGTGAATTCAGCCGTGGTGCCAGTTCGATTAGCGTGTGAGACAGTATGTTGGCGATAACGATATCAAAGATCATCGGGCTCACGATCTGTTCAGGTGTCTTTACCGCCAGCTGGTCACCGATTCCGTTGTTCTGGGCATTTCCCCGAGTGGTGATCAAGGCCTTAGGGTCAATATCTGTGGCTGTTGCTCGCGAAGCACCCAACTTCAACGCCGCTACAGCCAGAATCCCCGATCCGCAGCCCCAATCAAGCACCGTGCGCTCAGTGAGATCAAATTTGGCTAATTGCCTGAGACACAGCGCAGTCGTTGGATGTGTGCCGGTCCCAAAAGCCAAACCTGGGTCAATAATGATATTGACAGCGCTAGGGACGGGCGGTTGACACCAGCTCGGACAGATCCACAGATCACCCTCGACATTGAACGGCTTGAATTGATCGCGGCTAACTTGTTCCCAGTTACGGTTCGCCAAGATTTCGCAGTTGATCCCGGTGTGTCCGCCACTGACGTCATAAAGGTAATTGCAGATAGTCTTTTGGTCGGCGTCTGGCGGGAAAAGACCGCTTACTTTTTCTGTTGACCAGCCCTGAAAATTGGATGATGCAGTGTCGAAACGCGCGCTGCCGCCGGCATGCTGCCGTGATACTGCCACAGCACCGAGGCCGTCCATTGCTTCGGTGATCCGCTGAACGGCGGGTTGTTCAACGGTAATACTGATTTGCAGCCAATAATCCACAGGAGACAGAACGCCAACGGAGCCTGTAATGCGACCGCTCGGGTCAGCTCCGCCGGTTCCTTTCGAGGTAGTGGATGTCCATCGGTTGTCGGCCAAAGGCCGAATCAGTTACCAGACGTTGTTGAAGTGGAATATTGGTCTTGATGCCATCGATCACCATCTCCTCCAGAGCACCGCTCATTCTGGTTAACGCCTGTGTACGGTTCTCGCCGTGTGCAATGACCTTGGCGATCATGGAATCATAATAAGGTGGCACGGTGTAGTTGTTATAAATGTGAGAGTCCACACGGATACCCGGTCCGCCCGGTTGGTGGTACTGGGTGATTGTACCTGGTGATGGCAGAAACGTGTCCGGGTCTTCGGCATTGATGCGGCACTCTACAGCATGCCCCGTGAAGATGATGTCCGCCTGAGTATGTTCAAGTGGCTGATTTGCCGCCACCTGCATCTGTTCTCTGACAATATCGATCCCGGTAATCGCTTCGGTTACTGGATGTTCGACCTGGATACGTGTATTCATCTCGATGAAAAAGAACTCACCATTCTCATAAAGAAATTCGAAGGTACCAGCTCCTCGATAGTTCAGGGTGTGGCAGGCGTCTATACAGCACTGAGTCATCTTTGCCCGCAGCTTCGGATCAATGCCTGGGGCGGGTGCTTCTTCTAAGACCTTTTGATTTCTGCGCTGCATTGAGCAATCTCGATCGCCAAGATGGATCACATGTCCGTGCGTGTCCGCAAGCACCTGGAACTCAATATGACGCGGACGTTCCAGATAACGCTCCAGGTAGACAGCGTCGTCGCCGAAGGATGCTTGTGCTTCGTTACGGGTCAGCTGCCAGGCATTGAGCAGCGCGGCTTCAGTGTGGGCAACCCGCATGCCTTTACCGCCGCCGCCCGCAGCGGCTTTGATAATGACGGGATAACCGATTTCTGCAGCAATTTTTGCCACCGCCAAGTTGTCGTCCGGCAATGGGCCGTTCGAGCCTGGCACGCAGGGCACGCCGGCGCTTTGCATTTGGGCAATGGCCGCGATTTTGTCACCCATCACACGGATTGTTTCTGCTGTAGGACCCACAAAGATAAATCCGCTCTGTTCGACCCGTTCGGCAAAATCGGCGTTTTCTGCAAGAAATCCGTAACCTGGATGGATCGCAACTGCGTCTGTTACTTCAGCTGCGGCGATCACAGCCGGAATATTCAGGTAACTGTCTATGCTTGCCGCTGGACCAATACACACGGATTCATCAGCGAGGCGTACGTATTTTGTATCCCGATCCGCTTCGGAATACAGTGCAACAGTGCGGATACCGAGCTCACGGCATGTTCTAAGAATGCGCAGCGCAATCTCACCGCGATTGGCGATCACCAATTTATCAATCATCAGACGCCGGTCAGGGGGACAAAGATTCGATCAGGAAAAGAGGCTCGCCAAATTCAACCGGGTCCCCGCTGTGCTTGAAAATCTTGCGGACGATGCCGGTGATTTCAGTATCGACCTGATTAAATATTTTCATGGCCTCAATGACACATAACGTGTCACCGGCGTTCACCTCGGTTCCCAGTTCGACATAGGGTGGGGTTTCAGGATTTGGTGAGGCGTAATAAGTGCCTACCATTGGTGAAACCACGGGCACTTTACCGACTGAAGAGATCTCGCTAGCCGCGGGGTTATCCAATAAGGGTTCAGCGACCGCGCTCAGTCGCGTGTCTGTCATTGTCTGCGCCGGTACCGAGTACACATGGGTTCCGGTGCTGCTGCGACTCAGGCGAATCGATTCCTCACCCTCACTGATTTCAATTTCGGTCAATTCAGACTCTTCAAGCAGCTCAATGAGTTTTTTGACTTTGCGGATATCCATCGGCTGTCGACTGGTGTTCAGTGCCCGGATTCAAGGTATGTAATTGCAGCCTCAAGAGCCAACTCGTAACTCATGCCCCCGAAACCGGCGATAACCCCTACCGCAAGATCAGAAAAGTAGGAATGGCGGCGGAAACTCTCTCGGGCGTGGACGTTCGACAGATGCACTTCGATGAACGGAATCGCCACTCCTGCGAGCGCGTCGCGTAAGGCCACACTGGTATGCGTAAAGGCCGCGGGGTTGATCACGATGAATTCGGTGCCATCTGTCGCTGCCGCGTGAACCCGTTCGATCAGGGCGTTTTCAGCGTTTGACTGGAAGCTCGTCAGCTGAAACCCTTTGCGGGCAGCGGTTTTAGATGCCAGCTGGTTGATGTCAGCCAACGTCTGGTGACCATAATGTGAAGGCTCACGAGTGCCCAGTAAGTTCAGGTTGGGGCCGTGCAGCAGCAGAATGTGTCTCACGGAAAGAAGACCCTAAACATTAAACAATGTGTCCATTGTGCACAAAGCTTTCTTGTCTGTCCAGTTCGGGGACAATGGGGAAAGTTAGGCGTAGATATAGGCAAGTTCGACGAAATTAGGCGACCACTTAGAGAAGGTGTGCCAACCAATCCGCGAGTTCAGTGGTTTGCAGCTCACCAGTTTTTCGGTATCGGAGCACACCGGTCCGGTCAAACACTAAAGTGAATGGCAGCTGTCCAGCACTGCCGTAGCGCTGCATGAGTTCGGGACCTGCGGTCGGGCCGATCAATGAGACATAGTTCAGACCCACTTCATCCTCGAATCGGCGAACGGACTCGGCATCGTCGACCGCAATACCCACGACCTGAATCTTCTGCCCATAGCGTGCTTGCATTGCGATCAACACGGGGATTTCAGTTCGGCAAGGTGCGCACCACGTGGCCCAGAAATTAAACAATACCACTTTGTTGTGAATCACTCGTGTCGACCATTCCTCTCCCGTGCTGGTAGGCAGGACAAACGGAATAATGGTGTCAGCCCCGGCGCCCAGGTCAGAGACAGTAGGCGAACGCAGCTGACTTACCCAGTACCCGCCAGCCGCCGCCGCCGCCACCGCCACCGCCAATACAAGCAGGGTGTAGACCACCAAGGATTTTCTTGGGTTGTCCACTAGGATGTCAGATTCTAAGAGTCTTGAGCAGGGAGAGGAAGCGGTTCGGGTCAAGGTAGCCGTAGAGGCGTTTTGCAGACACTTCTTGACCTTGTGCGTCAAAAAACAGCAGCGCTGGGGGACCATATACGCCATAGTTTTGCTTGATGGTCTTGCCAACCGGATCTGACGGATCCGTGACGTCTATTTTGAGCAGACGGAATCGGTTCAGAACTGTGCGTACCTGCAGGTTGCTAAATGTCGTTTTTTCCATGCGCAGGCAATCAGTACACCAGTCGGCATAAAAATCCAGGATCACAGGTTGTTCATCTGAGCGGGCGTCAGACAGCAACCGTTCAAGTTCGGCCACGCTTGTCACCGTGTAAAAATCAGGTTGGTCTTTTTCGGAGACAGCATCCTTCAGTACCTCCTCGCTAAACAGCGCTAAGCTGACGGGCTGCAGGATGTCGCGACCACCGTTCAAGCCGCCGATTATTGCCAACATCCCCCAGATGATGGAGATGGTACCCAAACCTTTCCAGGCGTAGCGCCACCGCAGCAGAGGTGCCTGGCTTTTGACGAGATAGATGCCAAACGTGATCAAGAGCGCCGCCCACAACAGTAGAACAGGTACAGCGGGTATGGTGCCAAGCAGATAAATGGCAACACCAATCAGCATCACACCAAACAGATGGTTCACTCGATCCATCCAGGCACCAGCTCGCGGCAGCAAGACACCCGCACCGAAGCCGATGGCAATGAGAACCACGCCCATACCCAGCGCCATAGAAAACATCAGCCCAGCACCCAGATAGGGGTCACCATGGAAAATAGCGATGCTCAGCACTGAAATCAGCAGCGGTGACACACAAGCACCGACCACCAGTGCGGAGACAGCGCCGAGTAGAAAAATCATACCAAACGAACCGGTACTTAAACCGGTCGTACGCGCGGTCAGACTAGACTGCACAAAGGCAGGCATCTGGATCTCATAGAGGCCAAACATAGACAATGCCATCAGTGTGAGGATGATGCTGATCAAGCCGATTGCCCAGATATTTTGGAAATAGGCTTGCAGTTGCTCCCCGGTCGCGCCTGCCACAGCACCGATTGCCGCATAGGTCGCGGCCGTCCCCAGTACATAGGCCACTGAAATCGCACCACCCCGGAGGCGACGGGAAGTGCCGCCTTGACGTACGATGATACTGGAAAGAATCGGAATTAAGGGCAGTACACACGGCGTAAAGGTCAGCAGAAACCCTGTGACGAACGCGGCACCGAAAATAGCGATCAGGTTGCGGGCTGACAATGCCCCTTCAGCCGGCTCCTGCGCTTTGGCGTTCACGAAGCTGGGGAACTCAATCGTCTGGGTTGTGCTCATGGGCGCATAGCAAATGCCCTTTTCGGCACAGCCCTGGTAATTGACGGTCAGGCTGAGTGTGTCAGCCATCAGGGCATTTTTCTCGATCGGTACAATGACGCTACGACTAGTGAGGTAAACCTCAACCGCACCAAAATAAGGATCCTGTTTTACAGTGCCTGGCGGCAGGTCGAATGCGCGAACTTGTGCGTTACCCTGCACTGCCTGGAAAGCGATTTTGTCACGATACAGGTAATACCCCGGTGCGATCTTGAAATGTACCGCCAGAGCGTTTTCGCCGGCGATTTCGATCTCCACCTGAAATGCATCATCGGGATCAAGGAATTCGGATACATCACCAGTGGCGGTCCCCAGCAGTTTCTGCAATTCAGTCGCGCTGCCCCCAGTGCTGGTCGACTGCCAACCCGTTTTGACTGAGCCAGAGCGCTCGTTGATTAACGACGACGTTGTGAGGGGGACGTCCATCCGGACACGTTGCGTCATCGGTGGATAACAAACGCCAACCGGTTTGTTACAGCCTTGACCTGCCGCCAGCAAGATCAATGGGCCGCCGATGAAGTGGTCTCTATCCAACGGCAGTGCGATGCGAATTGAATCGGTGTAAATCTCGGTCTCGCCAAAAAACTCATCGTGTTGGATGGTCCCGGCTGGATATTTAGGGTTACCCAGAACGGCTTGAACAGGTTCAGCTGTAAAGCCAAACTTACTGCGATACATGTAATAGCCCTCGGCGATCGTCCAGACGGCCTCGATCGTGTTCGGGTTGACCAGCGAGGCGTGGAACCTGAACGCTTGTTCAGCTGGAAGGAGTTTGCTGTCCTGCTGCGCCACCCCGGACAATGAAAACAGCATCACTGACAACAGCACTGACAACAGCAGGGCAGTCATCGTTTTCATGAGCAAATCGAGATAATCGCGTTGGATTGTTACGCTGTGCGAAACATCTTGGGTCGGTAAACGACGCGTTATATTAGCACCCGATTATATGCCCAGGCTATTGTAGCGACCCAGACCGACGATCGTCTGACAATCGACTACACTTGGCGCCCACAATCGAATTAAGTTCCTTATGCTGTTGAGTCGAAACGTGCCACTGAGACCTTAACCGGACCTTAACAGTGCCCATTATTTTTCTGATTTTTCTCGCGGTTCCATTGATTGAGATTTTCTTGTTGATCAAGGTGGGGAACGTAATCGGTGCACCGTGGACCATCGCACTGGTTGTCCTCACAGCGCTGGTGGGTGCTTGGCTGGTTCGGCTGCAGGGCCTGTCTGCCC
Organism: Gammaproteobacteria bacterium; assembly: GCA_022450155.1. Classification (NCBI taxonomy): domain Bacteria; kingdom Pseudomonadati; phylum Pseudomonadota; class Gammaproteobacteria; species Gammaproteobacteria bacterium. Next base: position 82,104 of record JAKUQR010000004.1, read on the forward strand.
TGAACCGAGTCCGTCGGAGTGCAGCGCGCGGTGAGTTGCCGGCATTCGAGCTGCTGGAAGGTTTATTTCTCCTCGCCGCAGGCGCATTGTTACTCACACCGGGGTTTTTTACGGATGTCGTGGGGTTTGCCTGCTTGACGCCACCGTTCCGAAGGTCGCTGATCAAGCTGGCTGTCCGGCGGTTTGGCTTGGTCCACCCGGGGTCGCCCCCCGCGGATTCCGCCCTGGGTAAATCCAGCATTGAAACCGATTATCGCCGGCTGGATGATTGAGTGGAGATAGCCTACTTGACAGGGGGTTAAAACCAGCTATTATTAGCACTCGATAGGGATGAGTGCTAGTTGTACCACATACTCACCTCTATGTTATCATTTTGTTGTTATTCATCAATACTTTAGGAGATTTAGGTAATGAAGATTCGACCGCTTCACGATCGTGTCGTTGTGCGACGACTCGAAGAAGAGCGTACCAGTGCCGGCGGAATCGTGATTCCCGATAGTGCTGCGGAAAAACCGATGACCGGCGAAGTTTTATCAACCGGCAACGGCAAGATCCAGGAGAACGGTGAACAGCGTCCACTGGACGTCAAAGCCGGGGACAAGGTGCTTTTTGGGAAGTACTCCGGTACCGAAGTCAAAATCGATGGTGAAGAAGTTTTAGTCATGCGCGAGGACGACATCATGGGTGTCATCGAGGCTTAAGCCTGCTGATTACCCAGACCGTTGAACATCAACACTGATTTATATTTATAAAGGAATACAGTAATGTCAGCTAAAGAAGTTAAATTCGGCGAAGCAGCCCGTGGAGCCAAGTTACGGGGTGTGAATATCCTGGCCGACGCCGTCAGGGTGACACTCGGGCCTAAGGGAAGAAATGTAGTACTCGACAAATCGTTTGGCGCACCCACCGTGACCAAGGACGGGGTTTCTGTCGCCAAGGAAATTGAACTTAAAGACAAGTTCGAAAATATGGGGGCGCAGATGCTTAAGGAAGTAGCCTCCAAGACGTCGGACGTGGCCGGTGACGGCACCACGACCGCGACTGTGTTGGCACAGTCTATGTTGCGCGAAGGTTTCAAAGCCGTCGCTGCGGGGATGAACCCAATGGACTTAAAGCGCGGAATCGACAAAGCAGTCATCGTGACCGTTAAAGAGCTTCACAACATGTCCAAGCCTTGTGCGGATCATAAAGAAATCGCACAGGTAGGCACCGTGTCCGCCAATTCTGATGAGTCAATCGGCAGCATTATTGCCGAATCTATGGAAAAGGTTGGTAAGGAAGGTGTGATCACCGTTGAAGAAGGCAAGACACTGGAAAATGAACTTGAGGTGGTCGAAGGTATGCAGTTCGACCGTGGATATCTCTCGCCTTATTTCATCAACGATCAGGACGCGATGCAGACCAACATGGAGAATCCGCTGATTCTGATTCACGATAAGAAGATCTCGAACATCCGGGACATGCTGCCGGTGCTTGAGGCCACAGCCAAGGCCAGTCGGCCGTTGCTGGTCATCGCTGAGGATGTTGATGGCGAAGCACTGGCGACACTGGTCGTGAACAATATTCGTGGGATCGTTAAGGTTTGTGCGGTCAAGGCGCCAGGATTCGGCGATCGCCGTAAAGCGATGTTGCAGGATCTAGCAATTCTGACCGGCGGTCAGGTGATTTCCGAAGAAGTAGGGATGAGCCTCGAATCCTGCAGTCTCGATGATCTGGGTAGCGCTAAACGTGTGCAGGTAACCAAGGAAAACACCACCGTGATCGATGGTGGGGGTAGCAAGGATGATATCGAAGGCCGGGTCAATCAGGTCCGTGTGCAGATCGAGGAAGCCACCTCGGATTACGACAAGGAAAAGATGCAGGAGCGAGTTGCCAAGCTTGCAGGCGGGGTCGCCGTAATCAAGGTCGGTGCAGCAACCGAGATTGAGATGAAGGAGAAGAAGGCCCGCGTCGAAGATGCGTTGCATTCAACCCGTGCAGCAGTGGAAGAGGGCGTGGTGCCCGGTGGCGGTGTAGCGTATGTACGTTGCCTGGACGTGTTGGATGACCTTAAGGGTGACAATACTGATCAAGATGTCGGTATCGATATCGTTAAGCGTGCCGTTGAAGAACCGTTGCGTCAGATCGTCAACAACGCCGGAGAAGAAGGTTCAGTCGTGCTGAACAATGTTGTGGCTAAAAAAGGTAACTATGGCTACAACGCCACTACCGGTGAATACGGTGACATGATTGAGATGGGCATCCTGGACCCGACCAAGGTCACTCGGGCCGCGCTCCAGAATGCAGCTTCGATTTCCGGTCTTATGATCACGACCGAAGCAATGGTTGCTGAAGTACCCGAAGACAAGCCAATGCCGCCAATGCCAGGTGGCATGGACGGGGGGATGGGCGGTATGGGCGGCATGATGTAAGCTGCCAGTCATAGCGCAAGTTGTATCTCGAAGGCCCCGATCATTCGGGGCCTTCTTCGTTTTAGGGTAATTTAAGCGGGTTTTCGCTCTAGACGACGGTGATGAGCGCGTCCAGCACATCATTGGGCCGTTCCATCATCAGGGAGTGGCCCGTACCCTCAAGCAACTCGACACGCGCGCCGGTTATTACCTTGGCCAATTCCTTGCCAGCTCTGGCAGGTGTCATAATGTCACGGTTTCCCAAGATAAACAGGGTTGGACACTGTACTGCGTCGGCGTGCACCATCCCAGTGTTATAGGTATTGCAGGCTGCAAGGCCGGCATGAATGACGTCGTCGTCTGAACGCTCGAGCAGTCGCAGCGTACCGCCGACCATCCACATTCCGGGGTTCTCATTGCCACCGAGCTGAGCAGCTTTGCTGTAACCCCAGTAGGTCAGCATATCGATTGCAGCGTGGTTGTTTTGTGCGGCATTGCTCAGAAGAGATTTGTGGACGGCCATCGGTACGGCGGTACCGATAAGCGCCAACGATCGTGTCCGTTCCGGATAGCGAGCTGCAAGGGCAAGCGTCACCAGCGAACCCATGCTGTGGCCAACCAAGGCGGCCTTTTCGATGTTCGCTCCATCCATTGCAGCGACGACTTCATCAGCCATCTTTTCGATAGTATCCAGTGGAGGTCCTTCGGAACGACCATGGCCGGGCAGGTCAGTTGCCAACACGTTGTACTGATGCCGGGCAAAGAAACGCGCGGGGAGGACCCAGACGGTGTGATCCATCCCGGTTCCGTGTACAAAGACGACCGATTCCTGTTCAGACTGATGTTCCCGGGCACCTGTATAGGCAAAAATATTTTTCTTGTTAGCATTGATATACATGATCGATCAGCCTTCCGTGCTCAGGCTTTCTGCGCGGCGCGCAAAGCGGTTTCTAGATCCTGCAGTAGGTCCTGTGGATCTTCTAGTCCCACAGACAGGCGAATCAGTCCTTCCGAGATACCGGCCGCTTGAAGTGCCTTGGCATCCATCCGGTGGTGGGTTGTGCTGGCGGGGTGAATCACCAGTGATTTGGCATCACCAACATTGGCAAGATGTGACAGCAGCTCGACATTTTCAATGAAACGCTGCCCTGCAGCCCTCCCGCCCTTGATGCCGAAGCTGAAAACGGCGCCGCAACCGTTCGGCAAAATGTCCTTGGCCAGTTCGTGATCCGGATGGTCGGGCAACTCCGGATAACTGACCCACTCCACCGCATCGTGCTGTGACAGATACTTGACGATCAGCCGCGTGTTTTCGACATGTCGCTGCATACGAAGCGGCAGGGTTTCCATCCCTTGAAGCACCTGGAATGCCGTGGTCGGGCTCATACAGGCACCGAAGTCCCGCGCACCTTCTTTGCGGGCGCGGGTGATAAACGCTGCGGGGCCAAATTCAACCGCGAAATTCATGTTGTGAAAGCCGGCATAAGGTTCGGTCATCGTTGGGAACATCCCAGAGGCCTCCCAGTCGAAAGTGCCACTGTCTACCAGCAGACCACCGATCACTACACCATGGCCACTTAGGAATTTGGTGGCCGAGTGAAAAATAATGTCAGCGCCGAGGTCAAATGGTCGGCACAAATACGGCGTGGTGAAGGTTGAATCAATCATCAGCGGCAGGCCATGCTGGTGTGCGACCTCGGCCAGGACAGGAATATTCAGAACTTCCAATCCAGGGTTGCCGAGCGTCTCGCCAAACAAGAGGCGGGTTTCCGGTCGTATGGCAGCTGCAAACGCATCCGGGTTGCGAGGATCGACAAAAGTGGTCTCGATACCGAATCTGCGTAAGGTGTAGTCCAGCAGGTTATGGGTGCCGCCATAAATTGAACCTGAGGACACGATGTGTGAGCCCGCACTCATCAGAGTAGCAATAGCCAAATGGCATGCTGCTTGGCCGCTGGCGGTGGCGATTGCACCGACACCACCCTCTAAAGCGGCTATTCTTTCTTCCAGGACTGCAGTAGTCGGATTGGTGATTCTGGAATAGACGTGACCGGCACGTTCGGCGTTGAAAAGTGCTGCTGCATGATCGGGGCTTTTGAAAACATAAGATGCTGTTTGGTAGATCGGTGTAGCACGCGCACCCGTTGTCGGGTCGGGTTGTTGTCCCGCGTGCAGGGTCAGGGTGTCAAAACCAAACGTTTTCGGTGTAGTCATCTCGTTCTCCGAAACGGGTGTCTATGTAAGTTGGTTTAACTTTAACTGGGTCACAAAGGAATAGGCATCATCTTGAATGCCTGTGTTTGCAACGTAGTGGCTAGTCTATTGAATTAAACAGCAGATGCAGCGATCCGTCTAACAGTTCTCTACCCCGAGGGGTTTATTGGTTTTGAGACCCTAGGCCTTCCCTCATTTGCGCACAGACACAGGATGGGCAGACGCATAGCAAGGGCAGGGGTTCAAGCGGTAATGGTACTAGCGCCTAGAAAGGGTCGTTCGAGACCCGGTCATGAACTTCGCTCAGCGGTGTCGCGGAAAACCGTTCAACCGCATTTAGAGTCGCCGCAGTTGAGACAGGTCATACAGCCATCGAGAAGAACCACAGCCTTGGTTTGGCATTTGCTGCACAGTCTGGCTTCAGCGGGAAATCCAGTGGTCGAACCGCCCTCAGGGGAGGGCTGTTTTCTGGTTTCATATTCCTGGCGCTTGTCATCGACCAGTTTTTGCTGATGGTCGTCGAGATCATCTTCTCGGATCATACCAATCATTTTCATGTGTGCTTCGATCGCATCTCCTATCTCAGCAACCAATGACGGTGTGTACTTTCCGCCCCGTTTGAAATAGCCACCTTGAGGATCGAATACACTGCGCAGTTCTTCGACCAGAAAGGTGGCATCGCCACCCTTGCGGAAAACAGCCGAGATAATTCGAGTCAGAGCAACGATCCACTGAAAATGGTCCATGTTCTTAGAGTTGATAAATATCTCGAATGGGCGTCGTTTTTCGTAAGGCGTTTCAGGATTTAGTACGATGTCATTGATGGTGACGTAAAGCGCATGCTCAGACAGTGGAGTCTTGATTTTGTAGGTGCTGCCGATCAGCATTTCCGGCCGTTCGAGCTTCTCATGCATCTGAATGACGTTGGAAGCAGAACCCTCAATGCCTGCGATGACTTCGTTTTCCGGTGCCATCTCAGCGATCTTCGGCGGGTCACCCTCGGTACTGATGACCTCGAAGTCGGCGATGGGGTTGTCGATCTTAATAACCATTTTCCACTCTAAAATTTGCCGTAGTAACCTTCTTTTAGGGCATCAAACAGGTTGGCGGCCGTATGAGTTTCGCCATCGTATTCGATTTCTTCGTTGCCCTTGGCTTCGATCACCTCCCCGTTTTCCAGAGTGAAGCGATACGTGGTGTTTTCCAGGTCTTCTTCTTTGACCAGCACGCCCTGGAAGGCATCCGGATTGAAACGGAAAGTCGTGCAGCCTTTGAGGCCTTTTTCGTAGGCGTACATGTAGATATCTTCGAAATCCTCAAACGGGATGTCCGTGGGCACATTGGCAGTTTTGGAAATCGACGAATCTATCCATTTTTGTGCAGCGGCCTGTACGTCGACATGCTGTTTGGGAGTGATGGTGTCGGCGCTGATAAAATAATCCGGTAGCGCATTGTTATCGTCGTCTGGCGCCGCCGCCGGGTTGACCAAGCGCCGATATTCCAGTAACTCAAACGACATGACATCGATTTTTTCCTTGGTTTTTCGACCTTCGCGTATGACGTTTCGGCTGTACAAATGGGCAAAAGACGGTTCAATGCCGTTGCTCGCGTTGTTCGCCAGGGACAAACTGATGGTGCCGGTTGGCGCGATAGAAGTATGGTGACTGTAGCGTGCACCGTGCTCAGCAATCTTATCGGTAAGTTCATCAGGAAACTGTTGCATATAACGACTGTATTTCGCCATCAAGACAGACCCTCTAACACGGTCACCATTCTGATAACCATCGGCTTCCATTTCAGGTCGTTTGGTCAGAATTTCTTTATCGACTGTAAACTCGTCCTGCATAATCGGGGCGGGTCCCTTTTCTATAGCGAGCTCAACAGCGGTCTGCCAACCGACCTCAGCCATTTCACGTGAAACGCGTTCAGTGAAAGCCAGTGAATCTTCACTGCCATACTTCATCTGCATCATTACCAATACAGAACCCAGACCCAGAAAGCCCATACCGTGACGCCGTTTATATTCGATCTCGTGTACTTGCTGACCAAGAGGCAAGCCGTGAATATCAACCACGTTGTCTAGCATGCGGGAGAATATACTGACGACGCGATGGAACCGTTCCCAATTAAAACGCACGCTCACTGAAAACGGTTGTTCCACAAAGCGGGTTAGATTGATCGAGCCCAGCAAACAACTGCCATAAGGCGGCAAAGGTTGCTCGCCACACGGATTGGTCGCTCGAATCTCTTCACAGAACCAGTTATTGTTCATCTCGTTGATTCGATCAATCAGAATAAATCCCGGTTCAGCGTAGTCGTAGGTTGAGGACATAATCAAGTTCCACAACCGGCGAGCTGGCAACGTGCGAAAGACTTTGCAGGCGACCTCGCCTTTATCGTTGGTGACATAGCCCTCGCGACTGGGCCAGTGGCGCCAGGTGATCTTGCTCTCAGGATCATCAATTTCTGTTACCAGAGCAGGGAATAGCAGTTCCCAGTCGGCATCATTTTGTACTGCTTGCATGAACCCATCGGTAACCAAACACGATAGATTGAACTGCCGGAGTCGGCCGTTTTCCCGCTTAGACTGAATAAAATCAACGATATCCGGGTGGGCGATGTCAAAAGTGCCCATTTGTGCGCCGCGACGGCCACCCGCAGAAGACACCGTGAAACACATGGCGTCAAAAATATCCATAAAAGACAGCGGTCCGGAGGTGTAAGCGCCCGCGCCGCTCACAAAAGCGCCTTTTGGCCGCAACGTAGAGAACTCGTAACCAATGCCACAACCGGCTTTCAGTGTCAGACCGGCATCATGAACTTCAGTCAGTATGCCTTTCATTGAATCAGGGATGGTGCCAGACACGGTACAGTTGATCGTACTGGTCGCTGGTTTGTGTTCGCGAGCACCCGCATTAGAAATGATTCGGCCTGCTGGGATGGCGCCGTTTCTAAGCGCCCACAAAAATTCTTTATACCAGTGATCTTGTTTTTCACTGGTCTGTTCAACCGCAGCCAACGCACTTGCGACCCGCTTGAAGGTGTCATCGATGGTGCGGTCAATCACATGGCCCGACTTTGCTTTGAGCCGGTACTTCTTGTCCCAGATATCAATGGACGCAGGTTGTAACTCAACCCCCGAGGCATCGGTCTTGCGCTGTTCCAGTGATGCCTTTGTCATTTGTTGTTATTCCTTGAGTGGGGTAAAAGACCCGGCAGGCTGCGCCCTCAAAATTAAAGGGGTAGCCGGTTATTCACCACTTACTATTTACGAATCTGAAAACGCCACTTTGTTTGGGTAGGTCTGACCAATAACACTATATGTTGTGGCATTGAACAGAGCATACGCCCAACATATTGTGCCGGTCAACTTTTTTCAAGGGTGCGCAAAAAATGCCCTAAAAAAGGGCTTCGGTCTATAGGCGGTCAGGTGGTCAGACGCCGGTAGATCTCTGACACCTTGACCGGCAGTTGGTGTACATCGTCGACCACGGTGTAGTTGACTGCCCCGTACATGTGTGGCAGGTAGTCTCGTGCTTCGCGGTCGATGGTGATACAGAACGGATGTATGCCCGCCCGCTTGGCTTCAACTAGTGCTTGCCGAGTGTCTTCGATGCCATACTCACCGCGGTAGCCGTCATAGTCATCCGGTTTACCGTCGGACAAGGTGATTAAGAGGCGTGTCCGTGCCTCTATATTTTCAAACAGGTGAGTAAGGTGGCGGATCGTTACACCCATGCGCGTGTAGTCCTGCGGTTGGATGCCGGCGATACGCGCTTTGACTTCCTGGCCATAGATTTCATCAATCCGCTTGATACGATAAAGCTCACAGCGTTTTCGAGTCATGCCCGAAAAGCCATAAATGGCATAACGGTCACCCAAAATTTCCAGGGCTTCGCACAGTAGCACCAGGCTTTCTCTTTCTGCGTCGTTGATCCAGCCCTTAGTCGAGCCACTGACGTCGACCATAAAAATCACAGCAATATCGCGTTCCAGCCGTTGCGGGCAGGTGAAGAGGTTTTCCGGCATCTCTCGGCCAGAAATGGCTTCGATTCTGGCTTCAATTGCGGCATCTAGGTCGATATCGTCCCCATAAGCCTGTCGTTTCAGGCGTCGTTCACCACCGCGAAGTGCCTCAAAACTCCGACGAATTTCTGTGACTAGACCATGGTATTTTTCAAGCGTTTCCGCCACAAACGGCTTGTCTACCGATCGCATATCGATTTCTCTCAGCACGCACCATCCTTTACGGTAGTGACGCCGTCGGAAATCCCATTCATCGTAGTGTAGTGCGCCTTCCTCACGGTAGGATCCTTTCCACATGTCTTTGGCGCTGCTGTCTTCTCTAGGACCTGCGTCGTAATCTCCTGCGCCGGCCGCGACGAGATATTCCGGTGGGATTTCATCTAGGTCCAGCAGCATCGACTGCAGAATCCGTTTGATATCGGCTGGAGTAGCCACAGGGTTGCCGTTTATCTCCAGCATCAACTCTGTCTCCCCGGTTGTGTTTTCCGGCGTCTGCAATTCAATTTGTCGTATTGCTGAATCATCCAAGGTTTGATCATCGCGCAGCAGTTCGCTTAGACGGACCTTGAGTTCTTCGCGATCCCGTTCCATTCGTATGGCGAGTACCTGTTCGGCGAGCTCGAGTTGAAGAGTTCCCTGCCAGGGTTGGGGAGCGGGCGCGGTGACTGAGCGAGGATAAATCAGCTTAAGTTGTTCAAGTGTCGTCTCGATGGTCGAGGCTGGTTCTTTGAGTGCAGATGTAGCATGTTGCCACTCGATAGCTGCAGGTTTGTCGCCAGTATTTTCTAGCAGAGTGTTCATCTGGCGCCACAAACCGGGTAACTCTCGTTTAATGCAAGCTTCAAGGCGTATTGATTCAAGTGCAAAAAATAGCGATAGCGCTCGTTGAGGCTCTGAATATTCAGCCAGGCGTGCTGACAGTGGTGGATCGTCCTGGGTTTGTTTTCGAAATGTGCCGAAGCGCGTTTGTGCCCAAAGGTAGGTTGTCATGAGTTTGTACAGCGAGAAATTGTTCTGTTTGTCACCATAACGGTTGAGCAGAGCTGGCAGGAAGAGCACTTCGGTATCTGTAAATACTTCATTACTGGACTCAATGCGTAAAGACCGACCTGCCAGACCGCGGATGTAGTGATTAAGCACACCGACGGTATCGTCGAGGTGGACGGTAACCGGGCGCAGACTCTCTTCACGAGCGAAAGTATCAACGGCGGCGAAGGCTTCACTTCCGGGATAAAGACCCTGGCGGTCATAAACATCCATGGCGTTAATGATCCAGTCCTCAACCTGCCTCAGATCCATAAACTCAAGAGCTCGCGCTGCGTGACGAACGAACTGAAAACCCATCTCGGAGTTGGTGCGGATGATGACCTCTAGCCAGTGGAGAGCGAACTCCTGCTGTGTTCTGGTGCAGACCGACAGGGCCAGCGCGGGTTCCCGGGCCGTTCGCCTCGATGACAGGACCGCGTCGAGCATTTCATCGAAACGTTCTTCAAGTGCTTCAAAAGAAAAAGATTTTTGTTCAGGCATCAACGCAATCGGTGCTGCTGTACAGCCTCATGAGTCAAGTAAGTATACCGAGAAGCCACGGTTTGGCTTGCGTTGGGCCCGTTTGCCGCAGGCAACCGGGTCAGGCTACAGTGCACGCTCGGCAGATCAGGGGTAAAAATGGGCGGATTAAGTACAGTACTACTGTGGGTTCAGACACACCCGTTGGTGGTCACGGGTACGCTGGTCGTGTCGTTGCTCCTGGCCGGGATTTACGCCGTAGTGATCTTTATGGCTATCGCTCGCATGGATGCGGATTATTTTATGCGCTCTAAAGCGAGTCGAGACCACTGGCGCTATCGGTACACCGCCCTATGGCTGGTGATTCGCGTCACTAAGAATCTGGTCGGTGTGCTTCTGGTATTGCTTGGTCTGGCTATGCTGGTATTGCCTGGGCAGGGTATTCTGACCATTCTGATTGGGATCAGCCTGCTCGAATTTCCAGGGAAACACAGGCTCGAATTGGCTATCGTGAAGCGGCCGTCGATACGCAGGGCGATTGACCGAATTCGGCAGCGCTCCGGAACAGAGCCACTCAATCTGCCCTGATCTTAGTCGCCCTCGAAGGCGATCAAAGTGCGCGTGGGAACATCCATCGCTTGGAGTTTTTCTTTCCCACCAAGGTCAGGCAGATCGATCACGAAACTCGCACCCACAACGAGTGCACCAGCATCACGAAGCAGGGCGACTGTCGCGCACGCTGTCCCACCGGTGGCGATCAGGTCATCAACCAGCAGGATTCGGTCTCCTGGCTGGGCGCTGTCGGTGTGAATTTCAACTTCATCCTTGCCGTATTCGAGATCATAGCGTTTGCCGATTGTTTGCCACGGCAGTTTCCCCTTTTTGCGTACGGCGATAAAACCAACAGATAGTTGGTGCGCAACTGCTCCGCCCAAAATAAATCCGCGTGCTTCAATCCCGGCAACAGCATCGATCTGATTACCCGCGAACGGTTGAACTAAATCGTCGACGGTCTTACGGAAACCGGCGGGGTGCTGCAACAACGTGGTGATGTCGCGGAATATAACGCCAGCTTTTGGATAGTCCGGTATAGACCGAATGAGTGTTTCGATGTCCATTGTCGTTTTGCCTTCAGACGAACAATCGGCCGGCAACCGCATCCAGCATTTTTACGACATCCGGGTCTCGGGCGTCGGGTTCTGTAATCAACGCTGACTCCAGTGCCCGGTCATCTCCTGAAGGACACCGTGCCGGTCGATTTCGCATTTGAGGTGCGACCGTCTTGATCAGTGAACGGGCCCGGTCAGCATTGTCCAGAAGGACCTCGATGATTGTTTCGACATTGACGTTGTCGTGGCCAGGGTGCCAGCAGTCGTAATCGGTCACCATCGCCACCGTACAGTAAGGTATTTCTGCCTCACGGGCGAGCTTAGCCTCCGGCATATTGGTCATTCCGATCACATCACAGCCCCATTGTCGATAGAGATTTGATTCGGCCAGAGTCGAAAACTGTGGGCCCTCCATGGCGAGGTATATACCGCCGCGTTGAACTGGAATATTGCAATCCCGGCAGGCGGCCTCGCACCAGTCACCCAGCCGGGCGTTGACCGGATGTGCCATAGACACATGGGCGACTAAACCGGTGCCGAAAAAACTTTTTTCTCGTGCAAACGTCCGGTCTATGAACTGATCGATAATCACGAAGGTCCCTGGCGCCAGTTCGTCGCGAAAAGAACCTACGGCTGACAAGGAGATAATGTCAGTCACACCAGCTCGCTTGAGTGCATCGATGTTGGCTCGGTAATTAATGCTGCTCGGGCTGAGTCGATGTCCACGGCCATGCCGGGGCAGAAAAACCATCTGCACACCGTCGAGTCGTCCACGAAGTAACTCGTCCGATGGGTCTCCCCAGGGACTTTTAACCTGTTGCCAATGGATATTCTCCAGTCCCTGAAGGTCGTACAGACCGCTGCCGCCAATGATGCCAAGCACTGGTGCCGGATGAATGTCTGCCATGGTCATTTGCCCGGCAGTGAGCTAAAACAAGGTCGTGCCCAGTTCATTGACCGCCGCCAGCATGTCGGGCTCATCTGTGAGTGATGCTGCAATGGCACCTCGGCAGGCTGTGCGGGGTTCGACCCCGCTATGCATGAGTTTGGCTGCATGGACAAGCAACCGTGTACTGGCACCTTCTTCCAGTCCGTTGCCTTTAAGATTACGGGTCATTGCAGCATACCGAACCAGCAGTTGTGCCGTCTGTTTATCGATGCCTGATTCATGGGCAACGATGCTCGTTTCCATTTCAGCTTCAGGGTAGTCAAAATCTATGGCCACAAATCGCTGTCGGGTGCTTTGTTTCAGGTCCTTAAGGACACTCTGATAGCCTGGGTTGTAGGAAATAGTAAGGCAGAATTCTCCGGGGGCCTTGACTGTTTCACCTGTCTTCTCAATCGGCAGTATGCGCCGGTCATCTGCCAGCGGATGAATGACCACGGTCGTATCCTTTCTGGCTTCGACGATCTCATCAAGGTAGCACAGTGCGCCCTGTCGTACCGCGCGTGTCAGCGGCCCGTCAATCCAACGTGTTTCACCGCCGATTATCAGATAACGGCCGACGAGGTCCGAGGCAGTTAGGTCATCATGGCACGATACGGTGACCAGGGGGCGTTTCAGTCTCCAGGCCATATGTTCCATAAAGCGGGTTTTGCCACAACCGGTGGGTCCTTTGAGCAGTATCGGGATACAGTTGTTGTAAGCGGCTTCAAAGACCTGTATTTCTTCCCCTTGAGTCGCGTAGAACGGTTCCTGCGCAATAAATTCTGTCTGTGCGATCGGCTGATTCATGATGCTGTGGCGCTGTTCGTTATTCCCTGTTCTGACTATCGTTGAATTCCGGTGTTCCGGAGAACATAGTCTAGCTGGGGTGGCTGGCAAGTCCACCAGGACCCTCGGCAGCGCTGGAGTACAGTAATGTCATCTAGATGCTAGCGGTCCAATCAGAGGTTGAAAGTTTTTGCCAGTTTTCTTTTTACCGGTGTGTTCTTCAATCGCGCATACTGCGGTAAGCCTTGATGGTACGGTGGATAGTCTTCCCCGGTGATCAGCGGCATCAGGTACTGTCGACATCTGGCTGTAATGCCATAGCCGTCGCGACTGATAAAACTGCGGGGCATCAATTTTTCCCGGTTTGCGACCCGGTTTAGGTCCGCCTCGCCAATCGTCCAGCGATAGGGAGAGTCTGACAACCGCACTATAGCTGGCATAACGGCGTTCTTGCCAGCTAGAGCAAATTCAACCGCCGCCCGGCCAGTGGCATAGGCCTGGTCGACGTCGGTTTTGGATGCGATGTGACGGGCAGCACGCTGAAGATAGTCGGCAACTGCCCAGTGGTACTTCAGTCCGAGGTCATCGCGAATCATTCCGGCGACGACTGGCGCCACACCACCAAGTTGCGTGTGGCCAAATGCATCTTTAAGGCCCTGGTCGGCCAGGAATCGGCCACTCGCTTCGCGCGCGCCTTCCGAGACAACGATAGAACAGTATCCAAAACGCTTAATCTTGCGGGTGACCGCAGCAGCAAAGCGTTTGCGTTCAAAAGGGATTTCCGGAAACAAGATGAGTATCGGAATTTCGGTTTTTCGGTCCGACGCCATCCCACCCGCTGCGGCAATCCAACCAGCGTGCCGACCCATGACCTCAACGATGAAAACTTTGGTTGACGTTTTGGCCATGGAGGCCACGTCAAAACTGGCTTCTCGTGTGGAGACGGCGATGTACTTGGCCACAGACCCGAATCCTGGACAATTGTCGGTAATCGGCAGGTCGTTATCCACGGTCTTGGGAATGTGGATGGCCTGTATCGGATAGCCTTTTGTTCTGGCTAGTTGTGAGACCTTAAGGCAGGTATCGGCAGAATCCCCTCCACCGTTGTAGAAGAAATAACCGATGTTGTGCGCCTTGAAGACCTCGATGAGCCGTTCATATTCGGCTGCGCTCTCAGCGAGGCTCTTGAGTTTGTAGCGACAGGAACCGAATGCGCCAGCGGGGGTATGGCGCAGTGCTGTGATCGTGGTCTTCGATTCACGGCTGGTGTCAATGAGGTCCTCGTTCAAAGCGCCGATGATACCGTTGCGACCGGCATAGACCTTACCGATCTGTTGTCGATTGCTCCGTGCGGTTTCTATTACACCACAGGCTGAAGCGTTGATTACAGCTGTGACACCGCCGGACTGTGCATAAAACGCGTTTCTGCCTTGGGCCATGGTCTCTCTTCCTTAAATAAATTAATCGGGGTATCAAGTACGACCGCCGAAAATCAAGTATAGCCATACACGTAATGTTGCCGTGCTGGCAATCGGTTTTCACCCTGCTGGAACGCAATCTGATCGCCGGCCCACGCTAGGCATTCAACATTATATTGTCAGCGCCAGCCATTGCAGGCTGCGGATACATTGACAGATGGAGAAACGGAACTATAGTAGGCGCCCCGATTTTTCGTCGCGGGGAGAGATCGGGTAGTAGGGATAGCTGAGTTTTCGGCTTGTGTTCGCCGATGAAACACCGGTAAAACAAGGACCCTAGAATGAGAATAGTGCTGTTGGGTGTGCCGGGTTCCGGAAAGGGAACCCAAGCTAAATTGATGGCTGAAAAATACCGAGTGCCACAGATCTCCAGTGGAGAGCTTCTTCGGCAGGCGGTGACAGAGAAAACCGAACTGGGTAAACGGGTCGAATCGATCATAGCGTCGGGCGAACTGGTATCGGACGGCATTGTAATCGACGCGGTAACGGAACGGCTTCGCAGCAACGAAAGCAAACGAGGGTTTGTTCTGGATGGCTTTCCCCGCACGATACCCCAGGCCCAGCAGCTTGATACACGCTTGGGCTGGATGAACCGGCCGCTACAGTTAGTCTTGTATTTTTCGCTCAGCCCAGCGGTGGTTAAAAAGCGAACCCTTGGGCGCCTGGAGTGCGCGGAATGCGGTGCATCATACAACCGATATTTCTCGCCGCCAGCCAAACGCGGAATCTGTGATCACTGTGGTTCGAAAGCGCTTGCTCAACGACCGGATGATAATCAGCGGGCGGTGCGCGCACGCTTGGACGCTTACGAGCAGGATACTGCGCCGCTGATCACCTATTTCAAGGCCCAGCATAAATTGCGTACTGTCGAGGGAGAGGGCGAAATACAGGATATTTTTGAACGTATATGCGAGATCGTAGACACCGAGATTCGACCTCTGGAGACGAAAGTCATCGCGACAGAATCCGGTCGTGAGTGTCGATCCGATGTTGTAACGTTGATCAGCGGTGGCACGGTGGTTCGTAAAGACAGCCGCGCTGACGATGATAAAGCTGTTGGTCAGGCGAAGCGTCGCTTATCCGTTGTGGCCTCTAAGAAAGTGGTCAAGAAAAAAGCGGTCAAGAAAAAGGCCGGCAAGCAGAAGGTGGTCAAGAAAAAAGTGACCAAAAGAAAGGTCGTCAAGAAAAAAGTCATGGTGCGGAAATCTGCAGCTAAAAAACGCACACGCAAGCGCTGACAAGCCATGAACCAATACCCCAACGTTCGAATGCGACGTAACAGGCGGGATGCTTTCAACCGGAAACTGGTGCGTGAAGTCACTTTGAGCTGTGACGACCTGATTCAGCCCCTTTTTGTGTGCGAGGGGCAGAATTACCGTGAAGCGATTCCGACTATGCCGGGTATTGAGCGCTTGAGCTTGGATCTGATTCTCAACAAAGCTGAGAATCTGGTTACATTGGGAATTCCGGCTGTCGCACTGTTCCCGGTCATACGAGCAGAAGCCAAAACGCCCGATGCTGAAGAATCTTTTAACCCAGATGGACTCATTCCCTGCGTCGTGCGTGCGTTGCGTGAACACTTGCCCGAGCTGGGCGTGATTACCGATGTAGCGCTTGATCCTTACACCAGTCATGGACAGGACGGACTGCTGGACGACAGTGGCTACGTCGTCAACGACGCGACTGTAGAAGTGCTTGTTCGGCAGGCACTGTCTCACGCTGAGGCTGGCGCACAGATTGTGGCGCCGTCTGACATGATGGATGGCCGAATCGGGGCGATACGAGAGGCCTTTGAAGGACAGGGCTATGTGAATACACGGATTCTTGCTTATTCAGCCAAGTACGCCTCAGCTTTTTATGGGCCTTTTCGTGATGCCGTGGGATCTGCAGCAAACCTTGGTGGTGGTGATAAATACAGCTATCAGGTCGATCCTGGAAATTCGGACGAGGCTGTTCGGGAAGTCGAGCTGGATCTCGCCGAGGGTGCTGATATGGTCATGGTAAAACCCGGAATGCCCTATTTAGACATTGTCTTCAGGGTGAAACACGAACTCGGTGTGCCCACATTCGTGTACCAGGTCAGCGGGGAGTACGCGATGTTGTGTGCAGCAGCTCAGAACGGTTGGCTGATGCGCCGCGCAGTTGTCAGCGAAGCCTTGCTGGGCTTTAAGCGCGCTGGCGCTGATGCCATTCTGACCTATTTTGCTGAAGAGGTAGCCGGCTGGCTTCAAGCAGACTAGACGATCACCGTTGGTAAAGGGTGTATCGTCTCCTGCCGCCAACAGGAGCGCACCGACCATGGGAACGCAAGGTACCAACCCCCAGGTAGCACACTTCGGTTTCCGTCAGGTGGACGAAGATGAGAAAGATACGCTGGTTGCGAGTGTCTTTCGTTCCGTAGCGGGTCAATACGATTTAATGAACGACCTGATGTCCCTGGGTGGTCACCGCTTGTGGAAAGATTTCGTGATCAGCAGGAGTGGTGTACGAGCCGGTCACAAAGTTCTTGATGTGGCCACCGGCACAGCTGATCTCGTTCGCCGATTTGCAGAGCGTGTCGGCCCCGACGGTCGGGTTATTGGTGTGGATATCAATGCCGAGATGCTTGCGGTTGGTCGATCGCGACTTGTAGACGCCGGTATGGTACAAGGTGTCGAACTACTGATTGCAAACGCTGAACAACTGCCTTTCATTGAACATCGATTTGACTGTGTGAGCATCGCCTTTGGGCTGAGAAATGTGACGCGTATCCCGACTGCACTCCAAGCCATGACCAGGATGCTTCGGCCAGGCGGCCGCATGCTGGTGCTTGAGTTTTCGCAGCCGCGAGACGGACCTTTTGCCCGCTGGTACGACCACTATTCGTTCAAGCTGATTCCCACTCTGGGCAGGGTAGTCGCCGGTGATGAAGACAGTTATCGCTATCTCGTCGAATCTATCCGCCGTCACCCTGATCAGGAAACACTGAAAGAGATGATGCTCTCAGCCGGACTTGAAGACGTGTCGTATCACAACTTGAGCGGTGGCGTGGTGGCACTGCATGTTGGGTTTCGATACTGAGGGTTAGTTCTGATCGCTTATGGAATTCCGACAGATCATAGCGTCGGTTCTTGAACGTGCCCTGAACGCGACGCTGGCGATGGATCCTGCGTCTGTGCAGCTGTTGGCTAAGTTGGACGGTAGGGTCATTGCAATGAACATCGAATCGATCGATGGAAGTTTCTACCTTCTGCCCCATCGCGAACGGGTGACGATTGAGATCAATCACGATCAAAACCCCGACATTGTCATCAAGGGTGGGTTACTCGCGTATGTGCGAAGTGCGACCGCCAGCGTCAGGGGATCGGCTAACCCTGACCAGCTGTTGGAGATCAGCGGTGACGCTCATTCGGTTGCGGTACTGCGAGATTTTCTCAGATCACTGCAGCCAGATTTCGAAGAACAATTGTCGTCACTGATCGGCGACATGCCGGCCCGCCAGGCCGGTAATCAGATTCGATCCTTCGCCGAATGGGCCGAGCAGGTCGGTCAGTCGATCGCTGTCAATACGGGCGAGTATCTCACTGAAGAGAAGCAGCTTCTTGTAGCGAGACCAAGAATCGATCGGTTCCTCATTGCGGTAGATCAACTGCGAAATGACACCGAGCGGTTGGCAAGCCGACTGGGTACGTTGGAAAAGGTTGATCGTAAAAGCTGATGATGGTTGGCGCCAGGCAGACACTCCGGTTATTTCGTATCGTCCAGATTCTGGTCAGGCACGGGCTGGATGAGTTCATCACGGTCTTGCACCTGTTCCGGCCGTATCGGGCTTTGCTTTACGTTTTCCCCGGTTTTTGGTTCCGGAAACTGGAAAAACCGCGTGGCCAGAGGCTGCGGGAGGCGCTGGAAGAGCTCGGTCCGATCTTCGTGAAGTTCGGGCAGCTATTGTCGACACGACCTGACCTGATTCCGGAAGATATCGCCAGTGAATTAACCCGGCTCCAGGACCGTGTCGAACCTTTCCCCGGTCAGAAAGCGCGTGCTGTCATTGAATCGGCCTACGGCGTAGCGGTGGAAGCACATCTGGCTGAATTCGAGGATCAGCCTATGGCCTCGGCTTCAGTGGCCCAGGTACACAGGGCGAGGCTTCTTGACGGGACCAAAGTGGTGGTCAAGGTATTGCGCCCCGGGATAGAGGCTGCGATAAACAAAGACCTCGCCGTGCTTCATGCCCTGGCGCATATGGCCGACAGACACTGGTCAGAAGCGAAACGGCTGCGCCCGGTGGAAATCGTCGAAGACTACGATAAGACGATTCATGACGAACTTGACCTGATGCGGGAAGCAGCCAACGCAGCCCAGTTGCGTCACAATTTTCTGGACTCCGACCTGATCTACGTGCCGCAAGTCCACTGGGAGCACTGCCGGCGTGACGTCATGGTCATGGAACAGATCGATGGCATACCCATACGCGATGTCGACGCGATAAAAAAAGCGGGTGTGGATATGAAGCAACTGGCACACAATGGCGTAGAAATATTTTTTACACAGGCATTTCGTGATGGGTTTTTCCACGCTGACATGCATCCGGGTAACATTTTTGTCGGCCCCGATGGTCAATATCGGGCGGTTGACTTCGGTATCATGGGAACATTGAGCGAACTGGACAAGCGATACCTGGCCGAAAATCTACTCGGCTTTTTCAATCGTGACTACCGAGCTGTTGCTCAAGCACACCTGCGGGCGGGGTGGGTACCGGCGGATACCCGAGTTGATGAATTTGAGTCAGCGGTTCGTACCGTCTGTGAACCGATCTTTGCCAAACCGATCAGCGAAATATCGTTTGGTCGACTGGTGATCCGGCTTTTCCAGGTGGCGCGGCGGTTCAATATGCCGGTGCAACCGCAGTTGGTCCTATTACAGAAAACCCTGTTGAACATCGAAGGTTTGGGTCGTCAGCTTTATCCCGAACTCGATCTGTGGGAAACGGCCAAACCGTTCCTCGAACGTTGGAAGCGTGAGCAGATCGGGCCACAGGCGATTTTACGTGCCGTTCGACAGGAACTCCCGCAAATCGCAGCGCTACTGCCACGGCTACCGGGTCTGACACACGATTTGTTGCAGCGCCTTCAAGATGATGAATTGCATTCGCAGACCCGAACCCGGGAGATTGAGGCGCTTAATCGTCAGATTGACCGCAGTGAGCGGCGGCTGACAGGCGCCCTGCTGGGCAGTGCAGTCGGGCTGTCCGGTGTGCTCGTACTGCTGTTCGGCAGTGAGGCGCTGGGATCGGTGGCGGCAGCCCAGGGGTTGGGCACGGCCTTGTGCGCATTTGGCATCATGGCAGGACTTTACAGCTGGTTGGCGACGGCTCGGCGACCGTAAAGCGTCGGCTGAGCACAAAAAGCTAATTAACCTACAAGCACACTTGGTTTTTAGTGCCTAAATCCTTATAATGATACTTGGTTAATCTGGCGATGCATTAAGCCAATGGGGTGAGCTCAAGAGCGAAAACTCGCGAGTGGCCCTCTCGTCCGGCGACTGAGTTTGCGGCGCTTTGGACTCTATTTTAGACATAGGGGGATAAATATGCGATTAACAACCAAGGGCCGCTATGCGGTGACTGCAATGCTTGACCTGGCGCTGAATCAGGGTAAGGGTGCTGTGACACTCCAGGATATCGCGTTGAAACAGGAAATTTCACTGTCGTATCTCGAACAGTTATTTGCCAAATTACGCCGCGACGGTCTGGTCAAGGGCACGCGGGGCCCCGGTGGGGGGTACCGGCTAGCACAGGGTGCTGAAGCCATCTCAGTCGCTGCAATCATCAGCGCGGTTGATGAAAAAGCTGATATGACCCGATGTGGCGGTGAGGCAAACTGCCAGGATGGAAAAAAGTGCCTTACGCATGAACTCTGGGCCGATCTCAGCCGAGAGATTTACAAGTTTCTAGACGGAATCAGTTTGGCTGATCTGGTGAACAGACCCGAAGTGCAGGAGGTGGCAGAGCGCCAGGATATTACGCATCAGAGCCACGCCAGTGGCTTGCAGTCCATCGTCGTTGGACCTGATCAATTGACGGGAACGACTGACAGGTACTAATCCCCGCACACAATAAACAGATGGTTCTCAGCAACCGCTGTTTTTGTTCCAGATTATAGAGGCGACCAAAATGAGTTCATCCGTAGCACAAATTAGTGACCTGATCGGTCGTGAGTACAAGGAAGGGTTCGTCACCGAGATCGAGGCGGACACGTTTCCGCCCGGTCTTGATGAAGGCGTTATCCGTGCGCTGTCGGCCAAGAAGAACGAACCGGATTTTATGCTCGACTGGCGACTGGATGCATATCGCGGTTGGCAGGATATGGACAAACCCACCTGGGCCCATGTCGATTACGCACCGATCGACTTTCAAGCGATCAGTTACTACTCGGCACCGCGCAGCGTGGGGGACGGCCCCCAAAGCCTCGATGAGGTTGATCCAAAACTCCTAGAGACGTACGACAAGCTGGGTATTCCGCTGCAAGAACAGAAATTCCTCGCGGGCGTCGCAGTCGATGCGGTTTTTGACAGCGTGTCAGTCGCGACAACATTCAAAAGCAAACTCGCCGAAGTCGGGGTGATCTTCTGTCCGTTTTCAGAGGCTGTGCAGGAGCACCCGGAACTGGTGCGCCGGTATCTGGGTGCGGTTGTGCCAGCGGGAGATAACTTCTACGCCGCCCTCAACGCGGCCGTATTCAGCGACGGCTCATTCGTTTACATCCCCAAGGGTGTACGTTGCCCAATGGAACTGTCGACGTATTTTCGGATTAACGCGCTAAATACCGGGCAGTTTGAGCGAACTTTGATTGTTGCCGATGAAGACAGTTATGTCAGTTACCTGGAAGGGTGTACAGCGCCAATGCGTGATGAAAATCAGCTGCATGCGGCGGTAGTCGAACTGGTGGCAATGAAAGGTGCTCAGATCAAGTATGCGACCGTTCAGAACTGGTATCCAGGCGATGAAGAAGGCCGTGGCGGTATCTACAACTTTGTCACTAAACGAGGGGCCTGTAGAGGTGACGATGCCAAAATTTCTTGGACTCAGGTGGAAACCGGATCAGCAATTACCTGGAAGTATCCCAGCGTCTTGCTTGAGGGCGATCGGTCGGTCGGAGAATTCTATTCAGTGGCACTGACCAACAACTGCCAGCAGGCGGATACAGGAACCAAGATGATCCACATCGGCAAGGACACCAGCAGCACCATCATCTCCAAGGGTATTTCAGCGGGTCGCGGCCAGAACGCTTATCGCGGCCTGGTCAAGATACTCAAGGGTGCTGAAAATGCGCGCAACTACTCCCAGTGTGATTCCCTGCTGATGGGGGACCGCTGCGGTGCACATACCTTTCCCTACGTGGAAGTGAAAAATCCAACCGCGATCGTCGAACACGAAGCAACCACCTCAAAGATTGGTGAAGACCAACTGTTTTATTGCCGTCAGCGGGGGCTGTCGGAGGAGGACGCTGTTTCGATGATCGTCAATGGTTTCTGCAAGGAAGTATTCAAGGAACTGCCAATGGAGTTTGCGGTAGAGGCGCAGGCGCTGCTGGGCGTCAGTCTGGAGGGTGCGGTCGGTTGATCCCGAAGGCACAGTGGAATGGACAATAGAACGTGGGGGAAACATAAATGCTGAGTGTCAGAGACCTTAACGTCACGGTAGACGGCCGGTCAATTTTGAACGGCGTCAATCTTCAGGTGAACGCCGGTGAAGTGCATGCAATCATGGGCCCCAATGGCTCGGGCAAGAGCACTCTGGCGAACGTGATCGCCGGACGTGACGGTTACGAGGTCACTTCGGGTTCGGTACTTTACGATGGCAAGGACCTGCTGGGACTGGTGCCGGAGGAACGGGCCCGCCAGGGAATTTTTCTTGCCTTCCAGTACCCCGTGGAAATTCCTGGCGTCAGCAATGTCTACATGCTCAAGGCTGCGGTCAACGCGATTCGCAAGCACCGGGGCGAAGACGAACTCGATGCGATAGATTTTCTGAAAATGGTGCGGCAGAAACTGAAACTGGTTGAAATGAAAGAAGAGCTTCTGCACCGCCCGGTCAACGAAGGGTTTTCAGGTGGAGAGAAAAAACGCAACGAGATCTTCCAGATGGCCGTGCTGGAACCGCGGTTAGCCATGCTGGACGAGACAGATTCGGGATTGGATATTGATGCGTTGAAGGTTGTTGCCTCGGGTGTGAACAGCCTGCGTAGCAAGGACCGGGCAATCATTATCGTCACGCACTATCAGCGGTTGCTCGACTACATTGTGCCGGACCAGGTACATGTGCTGGCAGGCGGCAGGATACTGAAGTCGGGCGGCAAAGAACTTGCCTTGGAACTGGAAGAAAACGGGTACGGCTGGGTCGAACAGGCGGGCTCGCCTGCCGCAGCATTGGCGGTCTGACTGGATGGATCAAGTCGCCTCGAATGTCGCTGACTATGTTGCTGCTCAGCAAGCTGCTGCCCTCCCGGCTGCAGGCACTGCCTGGCTGGATACCAGTCGCGATCAAGCGCGGACAACACTGGCGGCGGTCGGTCTGCCGAGCACGCGGCAGGAGGACTGGAAGTACACTAACATTAAGTCCATCACTCGGTCTTTGTTCAGCCCCGTCTCACAGCCTTCCCGCTGGAATGATCAAGACTTCGTCGCCGATGCACAGGTGCCCGGTCTTGACAGCCACCGACTGGTCTTTGCGGACGGTATTCTGGTACCAGAACTGTCGCAATGTGACGGTCTTCCGGCTGGGGTGACCGTCGCCGGTATGGCGGACATTCTGCAGCGGGATGCCAAACGGGCTGAAGAGAACCTCGGCTCGACACTGCCCGGCTTACCCCACGGCTTTACGGCGATGAATTCTTCCTTCATCCCGGATGGCGCTTTCGTGGAGATCGGTCCCGGAATTGTGCTGGAAAAACCGATCGAACTGCTGTTTGTGTCTGCGTGCGAGGGTGAAGGGCGCTTAGGGCTTCCGCGCAACCTGATTGTGTGCCGGTCCGGTAGTCGTGCAAGCGTGATAGAGCGTTACCTGTCTGCGGTTGAAGCACGCTCACTGACCAATGCGGTCAGCGAAGTGATCCTGGATGACGGTGCCAGGCTCACACACCAGCGTATCGTCGATGAGAGTTCGCGTAGCTTCCACGTCGGTGGCCTTTTCACCAGGCTGAACCGCGACAGTCGGCTGACTGCCTGTTCGGTGACGCTGGGCGGGGCGCTGGTGCGAAACGACGTGCTGGTCAATCTGGACGCAACCGGTGCCGCGGTCGACCTGGTTGGCCTCTACCTGTCCCGTGGGCGCAGTCACGTCGACAACCATACGCACGTGATCCACAACTGTCCGGGTGGGACCAGCCGGGAATTCTACAAGGGTATCCTCTTTGACCGTTCGCGAGCCGTATTCCACGGCCGGATTACGGTTCAACCCGACGCCCAGCAGACCGACGCCGAACAGAGGAACCAGAACCTCCTGCTGTCCCGAGATGCCGAGATAGACACCAAGCCGCAGCTGGAAATCTATGCCGATGATGTCAAATGCGCTCATGGCGCGACCGTGGGCCAGCTTGATGAGACGGCAGTGTTCTACCTGCGTTCTCGCGGCGTCAGTGAGCGCCAGGCCCGCAGAATGCTGACATACGCGTTCGCCGGCGAAATCCTGGGCAGGATTGAGCCGAGCAATCTGCGAGCGTATCTCGACCAGCGCGTGAGCGAACTGTTCTCGAGCACGGGTCAGGCCACAATATGAAAAAATCGTCAGCCGCCCTCGACGAAGATATTCTTCCGCTTGACGTCGAGGCCGTGCGGAAGGATTTTCCAATTCTGCATCAGCGGGTCAACGGGCGACCGCTGGTTTACCTTGATAGCGGTGCCAGTTCGCAGAAGCCAGAGCAGGTCATCCACGCGCTTTCCGAATACGAGCGGCGTGATCATTCCAATGTCCATCGGGGTGTCCACACCCTCAGCCAGCGGGCGACCGAAGCCTATGAGGGCGCGCGGGAAAAAATCCGCTGTTTTGTCAATGCTGGATCGGTCAAGGAGATTGTGTTTACTCGCGGAACGACCGAGGCCATCAACCTAGTGGCCCAGAGTTATGGGCGTTCTCGGCTGGGGCCGGGCGACGAGGTGCTGATCACCGAGATGGAGCACCATGCCAATATCGTGCCCTGGCAGCTGATGTGCCAACAGACCGGTGCCGTGCTGAAGGTTGCACCGTTTGATGACAATGGCGAACTGATCATGGCCCGGTTCAGCGAACTGTTATCGGACCGTACACGACTCGTTGCCATGACACAGGTATCCAATGCATTGGGGACCATCAATCCGGTACAGCGCATGGTCCAGATGGCGCACGATGCCGGTGCGGTGGTGCTGATTGACGGTGCCCAGGCTGTACCCCACGGTCCAGTCGACGTGATCGAACTGGATTGTGATTTCTATGCGTTTTCGGGCCACAAACTTTACGGTCCCACCGGTATCGGGGTACTGTTTGGCAGAGAATCGTTGCTGGAGGCAATGCCGCCTTGGCAAGGTGGTGGCGACATGATCAAAACAGTGCGTTTCGAGGGCTCAACCTACAACGACCTGCCCTACAAGTTCGAAGCCGGTACCCCCCACATCGCGGGTGTCATCGGTCTTGGGGCAGCGATTGATTACGCCACAACGTTGGGTATGGACCGTATCGCGGCGCATGAGCGCCAACTGCTCGATTACGCAACCGACCAGGCGAGTGCTGAACCCGGCATGCGCATCTTCGGCAATGCGTGTGAGAAAGCCGCCATCCTGTCGTTTGAGCTGGACGGCATACACCCACACGATGTCGGCACGATTCTGGATCACGAAGGTGTGGCCGTTCGCACTGGACACCACTGTGCGATGCCCGTCATGGAACATTTCGGTGTGCCGGCCACCACCCGCGCGACGTTTGGCCCCTATAACACCGAGGCGGAAGTGGATTCGTTGTTTGCCGCCATTGGCAAAGCCAGGGAAATGTTCAGAACATGAACGATTTGCGCGATCTTTATCAGGAGGTCATTTTTGACCACAACCGCAGCCCGCGAAACTACGGTGAGCTGGCATCGGCCAATCGCCGGGCCGAAGGCTTCAACCCGTTATGCGGTGACCGGGTGGTGGTCTTTTTGCACCTAAGTGACGACGACGTGGTCGAGGACGTGCGCTTCGAGGGTCGTGGTTGTGCCATTTCGACCGCCTCGGCCTCCATCATGACCGAAACTGTGAAAGGCTTGACCATCGAAGAAGCGGATCGATACTTCGAGGCGTTCCACCGCATGGCCAAGGGTGAGGACTCGGATGATAGGCTTGAGCTGGACAAGCTGGAAGTGCTTGCCGGTGTGAGGGAATACCCAAGCCGGGTCAAATGCGCAACCCTGGCCTGGCACACCGTGCGTTCGGCACTGTACGACACCGGTGACATGGCCACGACCGAATAACACCAGGTAGGTAAAACGAAATGGATATCAGAAAGCATTACGACAGCTTTGTCAGCAAGTTCATGGCGGGTGACGGGCAAGCGGACGAAACAGGCGTGGAAGATCAGCATCCGGAACGCTCAGCCGCGAAATATCAGGGTGACTCGGTTACCGGCCCGACTGAAGAGCACGCTGCGCCGCAGGCCGGAGTCAGCAAAGCTGAGCAGGGCGCGGCGACTGAGACCCTCGGATCCGGCCCGGCCGGCACAGGATCTGTGCAGACCGCCCCGGACGTACTCGCAGAAGATTCAACGGACCCTGAAACAGATCCGGCGGATACTGGGCCCGAGGTTAGCGGGGGTGGAGATCCCGAACTGCGTGGAAAAGTGATCGACGCCTTTAAGGAAATCTATGACCCCGAGATTCCACTCAATATCTACGACCTGGGGCTCATATACCGAATCGAGATTGATCCGGACAACAACGCGGCGATCGATATGACCCTGACCTCGCCCAATTGCCCGGTCGCCGAGAGCCTGCCGATTGCAGTCGAGACTGCGGCCCGGTCCGTTGAGGGAATCTCCGATGTTCACCTCGAGCTTGTCTGGGACCCGGCCTGGGGCATGGATCGAATGGGTGAGGCCGCTCGCCTGGAACTTGGCTTTTTCTGACAATTCATGAGTGACTGGTTCGTCGTCGGGGCCTCTGGCGACCTGAAACCCGGGGAAGCGAAGGTCGTGGAGGTAGACGGAACGGATGTGGCCTTATTCAACCTCGACGGTGAGTACTATGCGATTGAAGATGTCTGCAGCCATGATGGTGCCGAGATTGCGTCAGGCTGTATTCTGGGCGACGTGATCGAGTGTCCACGCCACGGCGCGCGCTTCAGTATCCGTACCGGTGAGGTGCTGGCACCGCCGGCCTACGAACCGCTTCACGTTTTTCCGGTAGAGGTAAAAGAAGGTGTGATCAGCGTTCGTGATGATCGTTGGGGCTGAGCCAGTGGCAAACGCACGGCAGAACGATCGAGACCAGAAGATGACTACGAAGTTATATATCAAAACGTTCGGTTGCCAGATGAACGACTATGATTCACGACGAATCTCGGATCTGCTCGCTCAATCACACGGTATGGAAAAGACCGATGATGTCAATGCAGCCGATATCCTGTTGTTGAATACCTGTTCCGTGCGAGAGAAAGCACAGGAGAAAGTGTTCTCACAACTGGGCCGCTGGCGTGAATTGAAGGACAGCCGGCCACAACTGGTGATCGGCGTGGGGGGCTGTGTGGCCAGTCAGGAAGGTGACGCTATTCTCAATCGAGCACCCTATGTTGACCTGGTGTTTGGACCGCAGACCTACCATCGATTGCCGTCGATGTATGACGCGCTACTGTCGGAGCGACGAAGTCTTGTGGACATCAGTTTCCCCGAGATCGAGAAATTCGACAACCTGCCGCAACCTCGGGTCGATGGCTGCCGGGCCTTCGTCTCTGTCATGGAAGGCTGCAGTAAGTATTGTAGTTTCTGTGTTGTTCCCTACACGCGAGGAGAAGAATTCAGTCGACCGTTTGACGACGTGATCACAGAAATCTATGAACTCGCAGAACAAGGTGTTAAAGAGGTAACCCTGCTCGGACAGAACGTCAACGCTTATGCCGGCGCCCGGCACGGTGGCGGCAAGGTCGGTTTTGCGGAACTGGTCCGTTACAGCGTGGCGGTAGAAGGCATTGAGCGGCTACGGTACACCACCTCTCACCCGCTTGATTTTGATCAGGACCTGATTGATGTTTATGCCGATGTGCCCGAACTGGTCAGCCATCTTCACCTCCCGGTACAGAGCGGATCGGATAGGATACTCAGGCTGATGAAACGCGGTTACACCGTGGCAGATTACGAACAGATTATCAGGCAGGTGAAGTTACAACGCCCGGAGCTGGCGGTTTCAACTGACTTTATAGTTGGATTCCCCGGTGAAACCGACGACGATTTTGATCAGACCATGGCCTTGGTTGACCGTGTGGGATTCGACCAGTCGTACAGCTTTGTTTACAGTGCCAGGCCGGGCACACCGGCGGCAGTGTTGACGGACGAATTGTCGGCGGCGGTCAAACAGCAGCGGTTAACCCGCCTGCAGGAACGCATCCGGCAGTTTGCGAGTACGATCAGCCAGCAGATGATTGGCACCATTCAACGGGTGCTGGTCGACGGACCGTCAAGAAAAGATCCCCAACAGTTAAGTGGTCGCACCGACAACAATCGGGTGGTCAATTTCTTGGGTTCTTCGCAGTGTAAGAACCAGTTTGTTGATATCATGATCACCGAAGCCCTGCCGAATTCTCTGCGTGGCCAGAGGGTTGAGGACACTTCGGAAAATTCTGCTATTATGCGAACCGGTCAATCACGGGCAAGCAACGCCGCTTGAAGACGATAACAACTCCGGTCACTTTCCACCTCAATCCGGAAAGCAATCAGCGCCTCGCGGGCCTGTGTGGCGAATACAACTGCAACCTCAAACAGGTCGAGGAACGCCTCGGTGTGAAGATCTCTCACCGGGGGCATTTGTTCTGTATAGACGGTGGGCCTGACGCTGTTAAACAGGCCGAAACTGTGCTCCACGCACTGTACCGAGATACTGCGACCGATCCGGCATTGAGTACGGAAAAAGTCCACTTGGCAATCTCGCAGATTCCGTATGATGAAAATGCCGGTGAACCAGACTCCCAAGATGTCGTGATTCGTGTTCGCAAGACCATAATCCAGGGCAAGAATCCGAACCAGCGATCCTACCTGCGTAACATCATGACCCATGACCTCACCTTTTGTATTGGGCCAGCTGGTACCGGCAAGACATACCTGGCCGTCGCCTGCGCTGTGCAGGCCCTGGCAAATAACGAGGTAGACAGGATTCTTTTGGTGCGACCCGCGGTTGAGGCTGGTGAGCGGCTTGGTTTTTTGCCTGGTGATATCGGTCAGAAAGTGGAGCCGTACCTCAGACCTCTTTATGACGCAATGTACGAAATGCTGGGGTTTGAGCGCGTCGGCAAACTCATGGATCGAGGAATTATTGAGTTGGCACCGCTGGCTTACATGCGTGGCCGGACGCTGAATGAATCGTTCATCATTCTTGACGAGGCTCAGAATACGACGAGCGAGCAAATGAAAATGTTTCTCACACGGATTGGCTTTGGTTCCAAAAGCGTAATCACGGGGGATGTGACACAAGTGGATCTACCGAAGGAAACTCGATCAGGGCTTCGTCATGCCAGTGGACTACTGGCTTATGTAGACGGCATCGCGGTGTCCCGATTCACATCCCGGGATGTAGTCAGACACCCTTTGGTCCAGAAAATCGTGGAAGCCTACGAAGTCGACGAGGGAGAAAGACCAAAGTAGTGAACAACGCGATCGAAGTCCAGCTGGGTCATGACGACAAGTTCGTGCCAGATGGGCCCAGAATAACAGCCTGGGTTGATTCCGCTCTGAAGTCTGTACAAAAAAGGGCTGTTGCGATCACGGTGCGCGTTGTTACACGAGATGAAATGCAGAATCTTAACGTCCGTTTCCGGGGCCAGAACTCCGCCACCAACGTACTTTCCTTTCCCTCGGACAACCTTGGATCCCAGCGTCGGGGTGTCAGTGGTGACATCGCAGTTTGTTCAGTAGTTGTTCAAACCGAGGCACAAGAACAGAACAAAGCCGCGGATGCACACTGGGCCCATATGATTATCCACGGCGTACTACATCTGTGTGGTTATGACCATACAACCGATGCCGCGGCCACTGACATGGAATCCATTGAAGTGTTGATCCTTCGTCAGCTGGGGTTTCCAGATCCCTACAACTTGCACTAAGTGGCAGGCTCGGCTTATGTCAAATAGACAACAATGGTGGCGCCCAGTCATCGGTCAGTTGTGGCATTTTCTTCGTGGGGCACCGTTGAGTCGAGAGCAACTCTTTAAAGTGTTGCGACAGGCCCACCACAGGGAATTGCTGGATGACGATACCTTGCTGATGATGGAACGCGTCGCAGTGGTTTCCGACCTGCAGGTCGATCAGGTCATGGTTGCCAGGGCACAGATGGTCACTGTGGATTCCAGCCAGACGCTGGATGAACTGCTGCCGGTCATTATCAAATCAGCGCATTCGAGATTTCCAGTGACGGGCGGTGATCGCGATACAGTGCTTGGGATCTTATTGGCCAAGGATCTGCTGCGCCATCTTCGTGAAAGTGGTGACCGTGACCTGCCCTGGGAAAGGCTGTTGAGACCGGCTGTGTTTATTCCAGAGAGCAAACGTCTGAACGTGCTCTTGCAGGAGTTCAGGGCCAGTCGCAATCACATGGCCATTGTGGTGGATGAATATGGCGGCGTCGTTGGCCTGGTAACCATTGAAGATGTACTCGAACAGATCGTCGGCGACATTGAGGATGAGCATGATGTCGATGAAGGTGCCGGTATGGTTGTCCGTCGTGGTGCTGATTATTGTGTGGTAAAGGCAATGGTGTCGATCAGTGGTTTTAATCAAACCTTCGATACAAAACTGGACCCGCTGGAGTTCGACACATTGGGTGGGCTTGTTACGGCCGAACTCGGCCATCTACCGACCAGAGGTGAATCAGTGGACTTGCCCGGGATTCATGTCGAAGTACTCAGTGCCGACAGTCGCCTTCCCCGCTTACTGCGGGTCACTCGCAAGCCCTCGACTTGAAACCACCGGCGGTCGAAGTGGCCCGGCCAGCACATTGAGTGATAGCGGTCTACTGAGACGGTTCGGCCCAATTCTTACTGCTGTCGCGGTCGGCGGTCTGTTTCCGCTGGGTTTTGCACCGTTCGAGTATGCACTGGTAGCACCCCTGTCTTTGGCGGTACTGTTTTTGCTGTGGTTAACAGCCGGCCCCCTGCAGGCAGCTTTGTTGGGGTTCTGGTTCGGTATAGGCGCTTTTGGCGTGGGCGTATCCTGGGTTTATGTCAGTCTGCACGACTTTGGCCAGATGCCTGTACCGCTTGCCATCTTGGCCGTTGTGTTTTTTGTGTTGATCATGTCGGGATATATAGCAGCTACGGGGTGGCTGCAGTCCTGTTGTCGTCAGCATGGGTCAGCCCTGAGACTGCTGCTGATCATGCCCGCCTGCTGGATACTTGGGGAATGGCTACGCGGCTGGCTGTTTAGCGGGTTTCCGTGGCTCTATCTGGGCTATGGGTTGATTGACACACCGCTGGCGGCACTGGCGCCTGTTGGCGGCGTGTTGACTGTCGGTGCCGTGGGCGCTGCCGGTGGTGCAGCGGTCATGATGCTGATCACAGGGCCCCTACGAGATCGTGTCATTGCGGTTTGCACCCTGGTTGTCGTAGGAGCGGGGGTGTTGGTGCTTGATCGTATTGAATTTGTTCAATCTGCTGGAAAGCCACTTCGAATCGCGATCGTTCAGCAGAATGTTCCCCTCGAGCGCAAATGGTCTGCGGATAATCTTGAAGCAATCGCCCAGGGCTATTTATCGGTTTCCCGTCAAGTAGGGCAGGTGGACCTGATTGTTTGGCCCGAAGCAGCGTTGCCGCTTTACCATGACCAGATTCCGCCAGCCTATCTCTCGCAACTCAGGGCGCTGCCGGCCGACATATTAGTGGGGGTTCTGGAACGCACCCGAAACAACGAGAGAACAGAGTATTTCAATAGCGCACTGGGCCTGGGTGTAGTTGATTCTATGTACCGCAAACAGCGCCTGGTCCCATTCGGTGAGTTTCTTCCAATCCGCCCGCTCTTCAGTTGGGTACTGAACTATCTGAACATCCCGATGTCTGACTTCACGGCCTGGCCGACGGCACAACAGCCAATGCGTCTGGCAGGGCAACCCGTCGGCGTTTCGATCTGTTATGAAAATGCATTTGGGTATCTCATCAGAAAATCACTGCCAGCATCGGCGGTGCTGGTCAATCTCAGCGAGGAAGGGTGGTTTGGGAACTCTCTGGCCCCACATCAGCGACTGCAGATGGCCCGTATGCGGGCCATGGAAAGCGGTCGAGCACTGATCAGAGCCAGCAATAACGGGCTGTCTGCACTGATTTCTGCCGAGGGAAAACTACTCACTGTCGCAGCACAGTTTCAACCCGACACGGTTCGCGGTAGCCTTATTCCGATGGCCGGCATCACACCGTATGTACGCCTGGGCAACCTACCCATAGTGCTGCTGTCAGTATTGGTGATTGCAGGCTCATTCTTGAAGCGATTTTGGTGCCGTACTGCATGATGAGGGCTGAGCAGTCAGTGCTAAACTGCGCTGATGGAGACCCAATCTGATAACCGTCTGGTTGTGGCCATCTCTTCAC
This sequence comes from Gammaproteobacteria bacterium, assembly GCA_022450155.1. NCBI lineage: Bacteria > Pseudomonadati > Pseudomonadota > Gammaproteobacteria > Gammaproteobacteria bacterium. Next base: position 114,301 of record JAKUQR010000004.1, read on the forward strand.
GCGCGTTGTTTGATCTCGAAGAGAGTCATCGTGTTTTTACCGAAGAGGGTGTTGACGCATATTGTCGGTACCAGATCAGCCACGAAGACGAGGTTCTAAAGCCCGGCGCGGCTTTTTCGTTGACACGCAAACTGCTGAACCTTAACCGCTCAGCGAGAACCAGCCGGCGTGTCGAAGTGGTACTGATATCTCGCAACAGTGCCGACACCGGCCTGCGGATATTCAATTCGATCAGCCACTATGGGCTGGGAATTACACGAGCTGCATTTTCAGGCGGCGCCAGTCCGTTTCCCTACGTCGCACCGTTTAATGCCGACCTGTTTCTTTCTACTGATCCCCAGGATGTACGACGCGCTCTCGACGCTAACATCGCCGCCGCCACTATCGTGCCCTCGCAGATTGTTGATAGCGAGGATGATCAATTACGGATCGCATTTGACGGCGATGCCGTTCTGTTTGCTGACGATTCCGAACGGGTCTACCAGGAACAGGGTTTGGTCGCCTTCTCTGAATCCGAACGGGCAGCGGCAGCTTCACCCATGGTCGGAGGGCCGTTCCGCCATTTTCTTTCTGTTCTCCATCATCTGCAGTCTGATTGGCCAGAGGACTGTTCACCAATCCGTACCGCTTTGTTTACTGCCAGGAGTGCACCAGCACACGAGCGGGTTATCCGCACACTCAGGGCATGGAATATACGCATAGACGAAGCCGTTTTTCTGGGCGGGTTGGATAAAGGCGCCTTTTTGAAGACTTTTGGTGCGGACATTTTTTTCGATGATCAGACCGAACACTGCGAATCAGCGCGCCGGTTTGTGGCAACTGGCCATGTTCCACATGGGGTGGCAAACGAAGGTGGTTGATGGGTGTTTCGCTGTCGCTTGATATAATTCGTCTGCCGACTGTGTGGATGCGGAGCCGGTAGCTAAATTTCCTTTGCCTGTATTTAAAAAAATGAAAACACTAATTCGCCGGACCATAGCCTGTGCGTCGCTCATGTTGCTTCTGGGGCCGATGCAGTCGAACGGAGCGGGTTTGCCGCTGGCACTCGATGGTCAGACCTTGCCCAGTCTGGCTCCCATGCTGGAAGATGTACTACCCTCCGTGGTCAACATTTCGACCGAAGGACGGGTGTCAGTTGGCGGTAGTCCTTTTCAATCGGATCCTTTTTTCGAGCGTTTTTTCAATAGGCGCCCTGACAATCAGCCCAGACAACGCCGTACACAGAGTCTGGGATCAGGTGTCATCATTGACAGTGAATCCGGCTACGTGGTGACCAATCATCATGTGATCGAAAACGCGGACCAAATTCGCGTCCGTCTGGATGACGGCCGATCCTTTGAGGCAAAGGTGGTGGGTGCCGATCCCGAAGCCGACGTCGCAGTCATCCAGATACCAGCACAGGGTCTGCAGGCGATTAATATTGGCGATTCCGCTGCACTGCGAGTCGGGGATTTCGTGGTGGCGATTGGCAACCCGTTTGGGTTGAGTCAAACGGCGACGTCCGGGATCGTCAGCGCACTCGGCCGAAGCGGACTCGGTATAGAGGGCTATGAAGATTTTATTCAGACCGATGCATCCATCAATTTTGGGAATTCAGGTGGGGCACTGGTCAATCTGCGTGGAGAACTGATTGGGGTGAACACCGCCATACTGGCTCGAGGTGGCGGTAACGTTGGAATCGGTTTTGCCATTCCCGTCAACATGGTAATGAGCCTGACCGCGCAGATCATTGAGTTCGGTGAAGTACGGCGCGGTCGACTCGGTGTACACATTCAGGATCTGACACCGGAACTTGCTCAAGCGTTTGGAATTGAGACCGGCAGCGGCGCGCTGATTTCCAAGGTCATGCCGGATTCAGCGGCGCAGGCGGCAGATCTTCGGGAAGGCGATGTCATTACGATGGTAGATGGCCGAGCCATTAAAGGTGCCGCAGAACTTCGAAACGTCATTGGCCTGGCACGGGCTGATGAAGAAATCGAGTTGACTTATATTCGTGATCGCAAGTCGGTCAACAAGAAAATACGCATCAGGGCGATTGTTGCCGAATCCGGACGAGGAATTCAGATCAGCGAAAGCTTCGAGGGCGCTCGTCTGGAAGACGTTGACGACAGCAGCAGTCAGAACGGCCAACCCGGGATAAGGGTTGTAGAGGTCACCTCAGGCAGCCCCGCCTGGCAGTCTGGCCTGCGTTCGGGTGATGTTATTCTTTCGGTGAACCGGCAGTGGGTGTTTAGCCTGGAAGATCTGGTGCAGATCGTAAACGGTAGAACCCGCGGACTGTTGCTGAATATTCAGCGCGGTGAATCAGCTTTGTTTCTGGTAATACCGTAACGAGAAACTGATCCAGCATATGACCACTACGGTTCAAACTAAACCCCAACCAAGACCATGAAACAAGACCTTATCGCACCGTCTATTCTTTCAGCCGACTTCGCAAAGCTCGGCGAAGACGTCGAAGCTGTGATGGCATCCGGTGCCGATATGGTGCATTTTGATGTTATGGATAACCATTACGTTCCAAATCTGACAATAGGCCCTGTGGTTTGCCGAGCACTGCGCAGCCATGGTATCCAGGCACCCATAGACGTTCATCTGATGGTAAAGCCTGTGGATCGGATTATTCCCGATTTTGCCGATGCCGGAGCGACCTATATTTCTTTCCATCCCGAAGCCAGTGATCATGTCGATCGCACCCTACAACTGATTCGGGACAATGGATGCCGGCCTGGCCTTGTGTTCAATCCGGCCACGCCACTGGATTCCCTGCGCTATGCAATGCACAACGTAGACTTGATTCTTCTGATGTCAGTGAATCCAGGGTTCGCTGGACAAAAGTTCATCCCAACCACACTGGAGAAGCTTAAACAGGTTCGGGCGATGATCGAGGAGTCGGGTTTGGAAATACGGCTTGAGGTCGATGGGGGTGTCAATCTGGGAAACATCAGCTCCATCGCGCAAGCAGGTGCCGACACCTTTGTCGCTGGGTCGGCAGTTTTTGGTGCCGGCAATGATTCGGACCCAAACCGCTACGATTCAGTCATCGGCCAGTTGCGTGCTGCACTCGCCCAGGCCAGACGATGAGCCAGGCCGGCCTTGGTCCGGCCGGGCGATCCCTTTCACGACCCCTGTCGGTTCGTGCGGTACTGTTTGACCTTGACGGTACGCTGGTCGATTCCGCGCCGGATCTGACAGTTGCGACCAATAAGATGTTGAGTGCGCTGGGATACCCCCACGTGAACTGTACGCAAGTTAAGGGCTGGGTCGGTGATGGTGCACGCAGCCTGGTCATGCGCGCGCTGACCGCGAATTTTGGGAATGTGCCAGCTGAATCCTTGATCGAGCAGAGCTATGTGCTCTTTCAGCGCTATTACGCCGAATCAGTTTACCAAGACAGTACGCTTTATCCCGGCGTCCATGAAACGTTGCAGATACTGATATCCAGAGGACTGGCATTAGCCTGCGTCACCAACAAACCGAGCCGTTTTACCAAACCGTTGCTGGAGAAATCCGGGCTAATAGGGTTCTTCGGCGCTGTGGTATCCGGTGACGATCTGTCACTGAAAAAACCCGATCCGGCGCCACTTGAGTTTGCCGCCGAGCAATTGGGGGTGGCGCTGACAGCCTGTGTGTTCGTCGGTGATTCGACCAACGACATTCGTGCTGCCGGCGCTGCCGGGATCCCGGTATTGTGGGCTACCTACGGCTATGCCGGTCAGGACGATATCGAACAGGACGCAACTTATGGGGCAATAGATACGATGTTTCAGCTGTGTAAGTGCCTGCAAGTCGCCGGCTGAGTACAATAGCCCTAGATCTCCAGGAGATCGACAGCGCTATCGCTATCGCTGTTCATCAGTGGGGTGACAGCCTTCAATCCCCAATAACCTCACCATCGAACCATTTGTCGTGCTTACTGAACAACACCGTAGTCCACTGAGTCTTGCCGGAACTGCCTGCAGTTCAGGAGAAATTCTAAAATGATCAGCCGTTTAGACTATGACCGGTATCGGGCTGCGGGTTATAACCGTATCCCCATGGTAAGGACAGTGCTGGCCGATCTCGAGACGCCAGTCAGCGCGTATGCCAAACTTGCTCGGGGTGCATACAGCTACCTACTCGAGTCAGTACAGGGCGGCGAGAAGTGGGGCCGCTACTCGATGATCGGACTGCCGTGTGCAACGGTGATCAAGGTCGACGGTGATCAGGTCGTGATTGAAGAGGCCGGCGAGGTGATTCACAGCCAGTCCACCGATGATCCGCTGAGTGCCATTCAACAGATTCAGCATCAGTTCCGTGTCCCTCAGATCGATGGCATGCCCAGGTTTACCGGTGGTCTGGTCGGTTACTTCGGCTACGAAACAATCAATTATGTAGAAACCCATCTGGGGGAGACCGCCAAACCCGATCCAGTTGGAGCGCCGGATATTCTGCTGATGGTGTCAGATGAAGTCGTGGTGTTTGATAATCTCAGTGGCCGGCTCCATGTTATCGTCCACACCGATCCTGAAACAGAGGATGCTTTTGAAGCCGGTAATCACCGTTTAGACGAGCTGGCGAATCAGATTCAGCAAGAAACGGTGTCGGCAGCAGTACCAACGACTGCGCCGGTTGCAGAGGATGATTTTATCTCTTCCTTTGAGCAAACCGAGTTTGAAGCTGCTGTTGAAGTGGCCAAGGAATATATTCGCAGCGGCGATGTTTTTCAGACAGTGCTGTCACAGCGTCTGTCCATACCTTTTCGAACCGAACCTCTCACCATGTACCGGGCACTGCGCACAGTTAATCCGTCGCCCTACATGTACTATCTTGACCTGGAGGATTTCCACATCGTCGGTTCCTCGCCGGAAATTTTGGCCCGACTGGAAGACGGACAAGTCACGGTACGGCCCATTGCGGGCACCCGCCGTCGGGGACACACCGATGAAGAAGATCTGCATCTGGAGCAGGAATTGATCTCTGATCCCAAGGAACTTGCCGAACACCTGATGCTGGTGGACCTCGGGCGTAATGACGTTGGCCGGATCGCCCAGATCGGTTCGGTCAAACTGACTGCAAAGATGGAAATCGAACGGTATTCACACGTAATGCACATTGCCTCTAATGTGGTGGGACAACTGCGTGATGACTATGATGCGATTGATGTACTCCGCGCAACATTTCCAGCCGGGACCGTGTCCGGCGCACCCAAGGTACGCGCAATGGAGATCATCGAAGAGCTGGAACCAGACCGTCGTGGTATTTATGCTGGAGCGCTGGGTTACATTGGTTGGAACGGGAATATGGATACAGCGATCACGATCCGTACTGCGATCATTGCCAATGGACGGCTGTACATTCAAGCCGGTGCTGGCATAGTTGCCGACTCGATCCCTGCGCAAGAATGGAAGGAGACGATGAACAAAGGTCGAGCGGTGTTTCGCGCAGCAGCGATGGCGGCACAGGGGCTCGATCTGGCAGTGCTTGATCGCTAGCACGGGTGGGCACCTGGCCAGGATGATCGAGGAAATTCAGACATGTTGCTCATGATCGACAATTACGATTCGTTTACCTACAACCTAGTGCAGTATCTGGGTGAGTTAGGCCAGGAAGTCATCGTTTACCGAAACGACCAGATCACCCTCGACGAAATAGACAAAATCGCACCCGACCATATCGTGATTTCACCGGGGCCGTGTACACCGAATGAAGCCGGCATCTCGGTAGATCTGGTCAAGAAATTTGGTGAACATATTTCCATACTGGGCGTTTGTCTGGGGCATCAGAGTATCGCCCAGGCCTTCGGTGGCGTCATCGTGCGAGCGAGGCAGTTGATGCACGGCAAAACCTCTATGATCACGCACCAGGGTGAAGGATTGTTCGGGGGGGTGCCGAGTCCTTTTCAGGCAACCCGGTATCACTCGCTGGTGGTTCAGGAGGCTTCACTGCCGGATTGTTTTGAAATTACGGCACGGGCCGATGATGACGAAATCATGGGTATACGGCACCAGGATTGGCCACTCCAGGGGGTTCAGTTTCATCCCGAATCCATACTCACTCAGTATGGTCACCAGCAACTGCAGAATTTTCTTGACGGCGCTTAGCCATGGAAAGGCCCCGCGCCGATATTCTGGAACGCATACTTGACCGTAAACGGGAGCAGATTTCGGAGTTGCGTGGGACGACATCACAATCAGCCCTTGATCGACTGGTTGCGTCCCAGGAGCCACCGCGCGGATTTATAGATGCTTTGTCGACCCGCGCCTCGCAGGGCAGTGCCGCGGTGATCGCTGAGATCAAAAAAGCTTCACCCAGTCAGGGCGTTATACGTGCCGACTTCGATCCGACCTCAATCGCCTTGAGTTATGCCAAAGGTGGTGCGGCTTGCCTTTCAGTACTGACGGAGCCTGATTTTTTTCAGGGTCGGGCCGAAGATCTTGTGACTGCACGCTGCGCCAGCAGGTTACCGGTTTTACGCAAAGATTTCATGATTGATCCTTTGCAGATCGCCGAATCCCGAGCTATGGGTGCGGACTGTATACTGTTGATCGTTGCGGCGTTAGATCCAACGACTATGGCTGAGCTGGCAGCGGCTGCAACTGACTACGGCTTGGATATACTGATCGAAGTGCATGATAGGAACGAACTCGAACTGGCTCTGGCGATCAAACCGAAAATGATTGGTGTTAACAACCGTGATCTACATACTTTCGAGACAACGCTGACAACAACGCTCGATTTGTTGCCTTCGATACCTAGTGATGTTCTCGTGGTCACGGAAAGCGGAATTCAGACAGCCCAGGATGTTGCTTTGATGCGCCAGAGCGGTGTGAGTAGTTTTCTGGTTGGTGAAGCGTTTATGCGGGCTGAAGAACCAGGCCAGCGGTTGGCTGAACTGTTCGATCTCACACACTAAAGCGGATACGGTTAATCTGATGCACGCAACGGTGACGGTCACGGCGGACAACGCACTGTTGGGTTCATCAGATAGCGGTCATCGAGTGACTATGGACATGGCACCTGATCTGGGGGGTCAGAATCAGGGCCCGCGACCCATGGAAATGTTACTACTGGGTATGGGTGGCTGCACGCTCATCGATGTGATGTTCATCCTGCGCAAATCGCGTCAGGCATTCAGTGATATGCGAGTGGAAATAGAGGCACAACGAGCCGAAGAAATACCGCAGGTCTTCACCCGGATTCACGCTCATTTTGTCGTCAGTGGCAACGACCTCGATCCTAAAAAGGTCGGCCGGGCGATTGACCTTTCCGCTGAAAAATACTGTTCAGCATCCAGGATGCTGGGTGCGGTTGCAGTACTTACCCACGACTTTGAAATAGTGGCAGACTAAGGCCCTGACGCCTCATGTCTTGGCACTGACTACCGGAATCCTGGCGCATGGAATTAATTACAAGCTGGTTCAAGCAACATTTTTCAAACCCTCAGGTTGTGTATTTGGGGCTGTGCCTCCTGGTGTTATTCGCGGTGCTAATTCTGATGGGTCACATGATTGGTCCCTTACTCGTCGGAATCGTGATCGCTTATTTGTTGGAAGGGCTGGTCAGTAAATTAGAGCGTATGAGGGTACCCCGATTAGTTGCAGTCTTGATCGTATTTATCTTATTTCTGTTGTTTGTTGTCGTGATATTGTTTGGATTGTTGCCGTTGGTGTCGCAACAGGCCACCCAGCTTGTACAGCAGATTCCCAGCATGTTGGGGAAAGGGCACGCTGCTATGTTGAAACTTCCGGATATGTATCCAGACCTCGTTTCTCAAACCCAGATCGACGAGATCATGACAGCCATGCGTTTAGAACTGACATCTTGGGGTCAGGCGATAGTTTCGATTTCTATGTCATCAGTTGTCGGACTAATCACGGTGCTGATTTATCTAGTGTTGCTGCCACTACTGGTATTTTTTTTCCTCAAAGACAAACAGACGATGATGCGGTGGTTAAGTCGCTTCGTGCCCAAGGAATACCAATTGGTAGAAAAGGTCTGGATCGAAGTCGATCGACAGATTGGCAACTATGTCCGCGGCAAGTTCTGGGAAATTGTTGCCGTCTGGTTTGCCTGTCAGATCAGTTTTTCGCTCCTGGGTCTCGAATATGCGACCTTGCTGGCCATGGTTGTTGCATTGTCAGTCCTAATTCCTTACGTTGGTGCTGCAGTGGTCACAATTCCCGTGGTATTGGTGGCATGGTTTCAGTGGGGTTGGGGTAGCGAATTTGGTTATTTGTTAGCTGCATATGTTGTTATCCAACTATTAGATGGTAATTTGTTGGTTCCTATTTTGTTTTCAGAAGTCAATAATCTGCATCCCGTTGCGATCATTTCGGCTGTTTTGATCTTTGGGAGCTTGTGGGGCCTGATCGGCGTATTTTTCGCGATACCACTCGCTACATTGGTCCATGCGGTGATCAATGCCTGGCCAAAAAATATCGGAGCGCATCCTGTAGTTGATTAACCCGTGTGAGGAGGTTGATGCGAGTGAAGCACCATCTGCTCCGTCCAGAATTCGTTTGTCGGTAAGGGGTTGGTTGACCCGGGCATTTTCATTTGATGCCGGCCTTGACGACTCACGACGACAAGGTATTATTGAGAGCAGTTTAGGACATGATCAGGTTGTTTCTAGCGTTGAATAGCAGAGATTCAACAGTCAGCAGCAGAACCACCGCGGGTCAGAGCGTCAGGACCGGCGACTCAATAGCCAAGGGGTCCTCACATGCGTACGAGCGTTGGGGTCTGTACCAGTTGGTTCAGCAGCTGGGCCATCCTCAGGTATCGATACGCCTGTGGGACGGCTTTAGCATTCCGCCTCGTCAGGGAGAATCGCTGGCGACAGTCAAAATTCACAGTCATCGGGCCCTGAGACAGTTAGTCCTGAAAGGCGATGTTGCGTTTGGTGAAGAGTTTGCAGCAGGCAATATCGAGGTCGATGGCGATCTGGTCGATCTGCTGGTTGAAGTGTATGGCAGCCGGGCACGACAGCGGTCATTTCTTGGAGGTGTGCTTAAACTTCTATTCCGCAATAGACCACGCAGTAACACACTGCAGGGCTCACGTGACCACATTCATCATCATTACGATATCAGTAATGCATTCTACAAGTTATGGCTGGACTCTGAGATGCAGTACACCTGTGCCTATTTTCCGGAGCCCGATATGAGTCTGGAAGCGGCACAACAAGCCAAAATGGATCACATCTGTCGAAAATTGCAGCTTAAATCGGGTGACCGGGTGGTAGAGGCGGGCTGTGGCTGGGGATCACTCGCTCGACACATGGCACTCCATTACGGTGCCAAGGTGACAGCCTGGAACATCTCTCATGAGCAAGTCAGGTATGCAACCGAGCGGGCAAAAGCAGAAGGGTATGATGACAGGGTGCGCTACGTGGAGGATGACTACAGGAACGCCAGTGGTGAATATGACGTATTCGTATCGGTAGGTATGCTGGAACACGTAGGCAAACAGAACTATTCAGCTTTGGGTTCGGTAGTTGACACGTGCCTTGCGGCAGATGGCCGGGCGCTGATTCACACGATTGGTCGAAACCAACCGAAGCTGATGAATGAATGGATTGAACAAAGGATATTTCCGGGTGCCTACCCGCCGACTCTACGAGAGATGATGGATATTCTCGAGCCAAACAATTTTTCAGTGCTTGATGTTGAAAATCTCAGGCTGCACTATGCGCGGACACTGGAACTTTGGCTGGCGCGTTATGACGAAGCCAGCAATGAAGTGGTCGGGATGTTTGACCCGGTGTTTACTCGGGCCTGGCGACTTTATCTGTGTGGATCGATTGCCGGCTTTCTCCACGGATCGTTACAAGTCTTCCAAGTTCTGTTTGCCCGCGGTCAGGACAACACCATCCCCTGGTCAAGACAGCACCAGTATCTCTCCTGAGTGGCAGTTACAGCAACGATGCGCCGCGTCTACACTGCTGCAACGCTGCCGGAAGCGCACCTGATCCGGCAACAACTTGAAAGCGCCGGTATCAGTGCTCAGGTATTTAACGAGAACGCGCAAGGCGCCATCGGAGAACTGCCGGTCACCGATGCCTGGCCGGATGTTTGGATCGTTCAGAATCATCAGTTTCGTGCTGCCCGGGCAGTGATTGAGCGTTACGAAGCCAGCCCGGAAGACGAACAGTTATGTAATTCTTGCGGTGAGATCTCCCCAGGCAGTTTTGAACTGTGCTGGCACTGTCATGCGCTCCTGCCGACACAGGCTTGAGGGCGCGTCAGAAACCGGCTCAAGAACTCGATAAGATCGGGCAGTTCGATTTCGGGGGGGTTAGTCGCCCAATCTGTCAGACTGGGCTGGTGCGGCGAAAACGGTTCAATATAGTAAAATCAGGCCACCCGAGATCGGACTGGCCGGTCTTGGGGTCGGATATCAAGGACAATGGACGCACACGAACCAACTGAACTTCGGACCGGCGAGACCTGGTTGCGCCTGGCGGTGATGCTCGTTTACTTCTTTATGGTGTTTTACGTGGTGAAGTTCCTGGTTGGAGTGAGTATGCTCTTTCAGTTTGTGTTGGTCGTCTTCAGGGGCTCAGTCAACATCCGACTCAAAAAGTTTACTGCGGATCTCAATCTGTTTGCATACAGCGTGCTGCAATACGTATCTTGGAACACCGATCAACGACCTTTCCCGTTCTGTGACTGGCCCTGCGCGGAGGATCTGTCCGTGCCCGCTAAAGATCGCTGAGCGTGACAGGTTCGACTGCTTGATTCCCATACCAGATCGATGAACCGTTCGATAGACGAACGATACGACCCACAGGCCATCGAACAGCAGGTCCAGGACTACTGGTTGCAGAATCACAGTTTTGAAGTGACTGAGGACCCTACCCGGGAAAAGTTCTACTGCCTTTCGATGTTGCCCTACCCCTCAGGCCACCTCCACATGGGCCACGTGCGCAACTACACCATCGGTGATGTCATGAGCCGATATCAGCGCATGTGCGGTCGTAACGTGCTCCAGCCCATGGGCTGGGATGCATTTGGCCTGCCGGCGGAAAATGCCGCGATCCAACGCAAGGTTCCGCCATCGGAATGGACCTACCAGAACATAGAGCATATGCGAGGGCAGCTGAAACGCATGGGTTTTGCCTATGACTGGACACGAGAAGTCACCACCTGCCGGCCCGAGTATTACCGGTGGGAGCAGTGGTTTTTTACGCGTCTCCTAAAGAAAGGGCTGGCCTATCGGAAAAATGCAGTGGTGAACTGGGACCCGGTTGATCAGACCGTGCTGGCGAACGAACAGGTTGTCGATGGCAGAGGCTGGCGTTCCGGTGCAGAGGTAGAGAAGCGAGAAATACCGCAATGGTTCATACGGATCACAGCCTATGTAGACGAACTTCTGGAAGAACTCGACCAATTAGACGGTTGGCCCGATTCTGTAAAGACCATGCAGCGAAATTGGATCGGTCGGTCGGTGGGCCTGGAAGTGGATTTTGCACTCGCTGACGGGGGGGATCCGCTGAGGATTTTCACCACCCGGCCGGACACCCTTTTCGGCGCCACCTTCATGGCGGTTGCAGCCGACCACCCACTGGCGCGCGAAGCGGCCGGCGGGAACACAGCAATAGCAGACTTTCTCGAGCAGTGCCGAACTGGAGGTATCAGTGAGGTTGACCTTGAAGCAATGGAAAAGAACGGCCTGCCACTGGGTGTGAATGCGGTAAATCCTCTCAGCGGAGAACATATTCCAGTCTGGGTCGCGAACTTCGTGCTGATGGGCTACGGTACCGGTGCGATCATGGCTGTTCCTGGCCACGATGAAAGGGATCATGCGTTCGCGCAACGTTACGAGCTTCCTATACAGCAGGTTATTGCTCCAGCAGACGGCAGCGTAATTGACGTAATGACGGCCGCGTGGGTAGACAAACAGAACATAGTGACGGTTAATTCAGGGACGTTTAGCGGTCTTGATTATGATGCGGCCTTTGAGCGCATTGCCGATCATGTCGAAGCTTTGGGCATTGGCCGGCGCCAGGTTAATTATCGCTTGCGGGACTGGGGAGTATCCCGGCAGCGCTACTGGGGTTGCCCAATTCCAGTCGTGCACTGTGAACATTGTGGAGACGTCCCAGTCCCAGATGATCAACTCCCGGTTCTTCTGCCGGAAGATGTCACATTTATGGGCGTACAGTCACCCATTAAAGCAGACCCACAATGGCGGCAGACAGCCTGCCCGCAGTGTGAGCGACCCGCAGAACGTGAAACCGACACGTTTGACACTTTCGTGGAATCCAGCTGGTACTACGCCCGCTATTGCACACCGGGTGCCGATTCGATGCTGGATGAACGCGCCGATTACTGGCTACCTGTAGATCATTACATCGGTGGTATAGAACATGCGGTGATGCACCTGCTGTATTTTCGTTTCTGGCACAAACTGATGCGCGATGCGGGTATTGTCAGCAGTGATGAGCCAACCACGAAGCTTCTCTGTCAGGGGATGGTTCTGGCCGAGGCGTACTATCAGGACAGTCCGGAAACCGGTAGAACCTGGATCCGACCCGACGAGGTACGGGTCGAGCGTGACGAAAAAGGGAAAACGATCAGCGCGGTGTGGTTGCACGATGGCACAACGGTTAACCCCACAGGCTGGACCACCATGTCGAAGTCCAAAAACAATGGCGTAGATCCGCAAGACATGGTGGATCGTTACGGTGCCGACACGGTGCGTCTATTTACAATGTTCGCATCACCTCCGGACCAGACCCTGGAGTGGAATGACGATGCTGTTGCGGGCTCATTGCGCTTTCTGCGGCGGTTATGGGCGCTGGCCCATCGTCACCAGTCGTGTCTTTCAGACGTAAACGACGTAAATCAAGACCTCGAATGGGACGCCGAAACCCGTGAGATCCGTCGACTGGTCTATACAGTGCTCCAGCGAATCAATCGGGATATGGCACGGAATCAGTTCAACACAGTGGTCGCCGCCAGTATGGAACTGTTTAATGGACTCGATCGTTTTGAGCCCGGCGAGGATCCTGCCCGTCAATCTGCGCTGCGTGAGGCGATGGATATTCTGATACGAGTGCTGTCGCCAGTGGTACCCCATATTGCGCACAGTTTGTGGCAGCTCATGAATCCGGGCGCTGAGCTTCTCGATGCAAGTTGGCCAGAAGTCGATTTCACAGCGCTGCAGGCATCCACCTGTAAGCTGGCTGTTCAGGTTAATGGAAAACTGCGTGGTCAAATCGAGGTCGCGATAGATGCTGATGAACTGCAGATCCGAGAACAGGTGTTGGCCGATGAAAAGATTGGTCGCCATATAGGTGAATCAGAGATCAAACGATTTATCGTGGTGCCGCAGAAACTCGTCAATGTGGTGATCTGATGAACACGCCAATCAAGGGGGCGGGGGGCGGTTTCATCGTTGACAGCGGGGTCGCGCCACTGGGCAGATACAAAGTCCAGATCTTGCTTGGGGTCTTATACCTCCTGCTCCTGGCAGGGTGCGGGTTCCACCTGCGCGGTGAGATGGTGTTATCGCCCGTACTGACCGCACCCTATGTCAATGCGGCTGATGCCGAGTTCAAAGCGGATCTCACGAAAGTCTTAAATCGCAGTGGCATCATGGCAGTCAATGACCCCGACAATGCGAGCGCTATTATCGATCTTGTCAGTGTCAAGTATGATCGTCAGGTACTGTCTATAAACAGTCGTGGACAGGCAACTGGTTACATTCTGACCTATGAAGTACTCTGCCGCTTTGTGGATCGGGCCGGTCGTGTTCTTACGAGCCCCGCCCGCCTTAAGCTAAGCCGGACGCTGGAGTACCAGAGCACCCAGGTACTGCAGAAGAAACAAGAAGAAGATGCCTTACGTGCACGTATGCGTGACGACCTGGTGCAGCAGATCTTGCGTCGCCTCAACAGTGTGTCGCAAGCTCCCCCTGGAGGTTTGAAAACAGAGCGTTTTTCTTGATGCCGGCAGGAATAAGGATGATCAACTTGTGCGAGTAAACCCATCTGCACTCGCTGCCCGGCTGGAGAAGGGACTGGTCGGTGCCTACGTTTTGTTTGGTGCCGAACCGCTAATGCTCGAAGAGGCGGCCGATCAGATTCGTGTGGTAGCACGTCAGGCAGGGGTTGATGAAGTACGTTCGTTGACCGCCGGTATCGATTTGGAGTGGTCAGAATTGGATGGCAACGCTCGTTCGCTGTCATTGTTTTCGAGTCGTCGTCTGATCGAAATCCGGTTACCGACGGGTAAGCCGGGTGATGCTGGTTCGAAGGCAATGCTGACCTATTTGGATGAGAAAGTTGAAGACACTATCCTGGTCGTTATCGCGGGGCGGATCGATAAGCGGGGTCAGTCCAGCAAATGGTTCAAGGCCATGGAAAAAGAGGGACTGGTAGTCGAAGCCCGAGCCCTGACACGCGATCAGTTGCCGCGATGGATCGAGCAGCGTCTTAACACTCAGAAAATTGCCGCGACTCCAGGTGCAGTCCAAAGGCTTGCCTATTACGCTGAGGGTAACCTGATGGCCGCAGCACAGGAGATCAGTAAACTGGCACTCGTACTCGAGACTGGCGCGACGCTGGACGAGAAACGACTGGATGAACTTACCCAAGATCAGGCCCGTTTCAGTGTCTACAATCTGGTGGATACCGCACTGTCGGGGGATGAGATCAGGGCCCTGCGCATATTGAGTGTGCTACGGCGGGAAGGCACCGAGTCGGTGCTGTTACTGTGGGCCTTCGCGCGCGAGGTCCGGACCCTGGAAGCGATCTCAGCTGCGCTTGCCGGCGGAGAATCACAGGCGGCCGTATTCCAGCGCCATCAGGTTTGGCGCAGCCGTATCACTTGTGTGAAAGCCGCGCTTAGGCGTCATCCCCATGACTACTGGGCGGCGTTGTTGTCTCGACTGTGCCAGCTGGATTATGTGGTTAAGGGTCGCAAAAGCGCAGCCGGCAATGTCTGGGCTGAGCTCGAACAGGTGCTGTTGTCGGTTTGTGGTATAAATACCGTGTCTGGAAGTTTGACTTAACACATTGAAAATATGAAAGAAGCGCTCGACAGTTGCATCGATCTATCACAGTACGTTCGCAACTGTGGTAGGGCAGCCCGCACGGCCAGTCGGATTGTGGCACAAGCGTCGACGCGTCAGAAAAACGAAGCGTTGTTGGCTATGGCGCAGGCTATTGCCGCGGGTCAAAACCAGATTCTGGAGCAAAACCGCCTGGATGTTGCAGCCGGTACACAGCAGGGGTTGGCTGACGCGCTGCTCGACCGCTTGGAACTGACGCCTGATCGGGTCGCGTCAATGGTACTGAGCCTGCAACAGGTTGCGTCGCTGCCGGATCCGGTGGGCGAGATCAGTGATATGAATCGCAGGCCTTCTGGCATCGAGGTCGGCCGCATGCGGGTGCCTTTGGGTGTGATCGGCATCATCTATGAGTCCCGGCCGAACGTCACAGCTGATGCAGGCGGGTTATGTCTTAAATCGGGGAATGCCGCCATTCTGCGGGGTGGCAGTGAGGCGATTCGATCTAACCTCGCCATCGCTGGGTACCTGCAAGAAGGCTTGCAGGCGGCAGGCTTGCCTGTGTCGGCCATACAGGTGTTCGACAACACCGACCGCAGTGTGGTGGGTGAGTTGCTCGGGATGTCTGAATTTGTCGATGTCATTGTGCCACGCGGTGGTCGTGGCCTTATCGAACGGGTGAGCCGTGAATCGACAATACCCGTAATCAAACATCTCGATGGAAACTGCCATGTTTACGTTGATAGCGCAGCGGATATCGACCAGGCTGTCGCCATTGCCTTTAATGCCAAGTGCCGGCGTTACGGTGTATGTGGCGCAATGGAAACCTTGTTGCTGGCAGAATCCGTTGCTGAAAAGGTACTGCAACGTTTGGTTCCCAAGTATCGGGTTGAAGGTGTTGAAATCCGCGGTTGTGAACACACCAGGCAACTGGTGCCCGACGCGAACGCTGCCACCGAGGAGGACTGGGGCACGGAGTTTCTGGCTCCTGTTCTGGCTGTACGGGTGGTCGCAAACCTCGATCAGGCAATTGAGCACATCGAACGTTATGGTTCTGGCCACACCGATGCGATTGTGACCCAGGATCTGGAGACCAGTCGACGCTTTCTGCGGGAAGTCGATTCCAGTTCGGTCATGGTTAATGCATCGACTCAGTTCGCCGATGGTTTTGAATACGGGCTTGGTGCGGAGATCGGAATCAGCACAGACAAACTGCATGTCCGCGGTCCAGTTGGATTGGAAGGGTTGACCACTCGAAAGTTCATCGTACTTGGCGCTGGTAGTGTGCGATCCTGAAGCCTCGGGAGCAGCCGTCGTCGACAGAACGGATACGAGTCCCATCATGGGTATTTTTGGGGGTACATTCGATCCCGTACATGACGGTCACTTACAGGTGGCCGATGCGGTCAGGCGGCAACTGCCGATGGACAAAGTGCTGTTTATCCCGGTTTCGGTACCTTTGCTGAGAGAAGAACCGCTGGCCGACCCTGTCCACCGACTTGAAATGGTTCGCCTCGCAGTTGACGGTTGGCCAGGGTTCGAGGCAGACGACCGGGAAATCAGGCGCGCGGGGCCATCTTATACCGTGTTGACGCTTGAAGAACTGAGACAAGATTGGCCAACGCTGCCGCTTTGCCTGATTCTGGGAATTGACACGGTTTTGCGTCTGACCGAATGGTACCGCTGGACCGAATTGCTGGAACTGGCCCACATCGCAGTTATGGGCCGGCCGGGCTGGCGTTTACCTGCCGTTCTGCCCGACTGGTGGATACAGGCCAGGGCCGACACGGCCGATGATCTGGTTAAGCGCACAGCCGGATGGGTCGTCTGTGTCGATGTTCCCCTGTTGGATATCTCATCAACGGGTGTTCGTACTGAGATATTGCAGGGCACAGTGAATACTGAGATTTTGCCCGAACCGGTCGCAAACTATATTAAGGATAATGCACTGTATGGCTACCACAGCTGATCCCAGCGCTTCAAGCACAGAAGATCTCAAGGCCATGGTTTTAGCTGCACTGGAGGATGCCAAGGCCAACGATATTCGACAACTCGATGTCCGGGGTCTTACTGACATCACAGACTGGATGGTGGTGGCCAGTGGTACTTCCACGCGTCATGTTCTCGCCCTTGCAAATCATGTACGAACCCAGGTGAAGGCGCAAGGCCTGTTGCCCATTGGTACCGAGGGCGAATCCGGCAGTGACTGGGTATTGTTAGATTTTGGTGATGTTGTGGTTCACCTGATGCTACCCGATACCCGGGGGTTTTATGACCTGGAAGGATTGTGGGACGATCGTTTGTCGAGAGTGGTGCAGCTCACACGGGACGGACAGACTGACCTTTGAATTGATGCGCCTACTGCTTATTTCTGTGGGCCGGCGTATGCCGACGTGGGTTAATGAAGGCTTTGCTGACTATGCACAACGGCTTCGGGGTTCGGCCCGTCTGGAACTGGTGGAAGTGGAACCGGGCAAACGCAGCCAGAAAACAGATGTGGAGCGGCTGGTTCGTGAGGAAGGTGAACGTTTACTGTCGGTGGCTCCACCAGACTGCAGACTGGTTGCACTGGATATCATGGGAAAACAATTGTCCAGCGAAGACCTTGCACAGAAACTCGGCAACTGGATCGATCAGGCTCAGGATGTCGCACTTCTAGCCGGTGGAGCCGATGGCTTGTCTGCACAGGTGCTCGAACAAGCTGCCGAATGTTGGTCATTGTCCAGATTCACCCTGGCCCATTCCTTGGTCCGAGTGGTTATTGCTGAACAACTCTATCGGGCCCACAGTATTGTTATGGGGCTGCCTTATCATCGGACCCGGCGACCGACAAAAAGGACCTGACTGTGCCTCTGTGCCTTGCATCGGCTTCTCCCCGGCGGCAGGCCTTGTTGAATCAGATTAAGGTGCCTTTTACGGTTCTGGTTGTCGACCTTGATGAGACACGGTTACCGGATGAACCCGCAAATCAAATGGTGGTACGCCTTGCCAGCGGTAAAGTCAAAGCCGCAGAATCCTGGTTTGCCGAGCGCGGCAAATCAGTGCCACCCATTCTCGGAGCGGATACCTGTGTCGTGATTGACAAGGAGATATTGGGTAAACCGGGTTCGCGTCGTGAAGCGGCCTGTATGCTCCACAAGTTGTCAGGCCGGATGCATCAGGTCTACACGGGCATCGCCTTGGCGTCGGGCCCGACCACCCAGACTCAGACAGTCATGAGCGAGGTGACATTTACACAGCTAACGAGCGTTCAGATCGAGAACTACTGTGCCAGCATGGAGCCTTACGATAAGGCCGGTGCCTACGCGATACAAGGTGTGGGTGCAACATTAATCAGCCACATCAGCGGAAGCTACTCGAATATTATGGGATTACCTCTCCACGAGACATACGCGCTGTTAACTAAGGCCCGTCTGGTCCCTGTCATCAAATAGTGCAGTCGGTGACTCGCGTGAACAAAACGTTGACATGGTTGTGATGTGATCACTCGGCAATTAATCGTAATCTTATTACTGAATCTGGCAGGTGGTGTCCCGAATTTGTTTGCGGGTCAGGGCATCCCCGAGACATTGCTCGAGCAGCCGATATTTGCTGAGGATTGGCCTGCTCGGCGCACGACTAAAACCGTACTTTCTCTACCGCCGGTCAAACAACTGCTGGCGCTATTTGTTGAAAACCCTCGCCAACAAGTGACCATCCGTTATCCCGGAGGTGACAAGGGTAACGCCTGGGCACTGGAGTTGCGCGAATGGTTGGTCGCATTGGGTATTCCATCGAGCTACATCGTGCTGGAACCCGGCTCAGGTGGACAAGACCGGCTGCTATTGTTGCTAGAGGTCGGTGACACGTGATTGTCTATGCGATGCTATCAGGTCGACAACTCAAAACTAGGACAGCTTGAACGGCGATGAAAGTGGCAGCACTGCAGATGAATTCCGGTGAAGTGGTGGACGAAAACCTCACGGTCGCCGACGGTCTGATTGGTCAGGCGGTTGAGTCCGGTGCCGAGTTTGTTGTGTTGCCGGAAAATTTTTCCCTGATGACCGGAAATCATGAAGTCAGGCTTGCTGCGGCCCAGCGTGGTCTGGAAGCTCAGCGCTTTCTATCGGAGTTGGCTAAAAAACACAGCATTTCACTGGTGGGGGGTTCAATTCCACTGGCAAGCACTGAAGGAAAGGTCACGAACAGCTGTTTGATGTATGGCGCAGGCGGCGAGTTTCTTGCGCGTTACGACAAGATCCATCTTTTCGACGTTGATGTAGGCGGTGGAGAGTCGTATCAGGAGTCAGCTCGAACTGACGCTGGATCCCAACCAGTGCTGGTTTCCGTGCCCAACACCCAGGTGGGCCTGACGATTTGTTACGACATGCGTTTCCCAGAACTCTTTCGAACGCTGAGCGAGCGTGGTGCTGAAGTGTTTACCGTTCCGTCCGCTTTCACTGTACCAACAGGACAAGCGCACTGGCATGTTCTGCTGCGTTGCCGGGCGATTGAGAACCTTGCCTGGATCATCGCGCCGGCGCAGGTGGGGTGTCATCCGGGTGGGCGAGAGACCTTCGGCCACAGCCTAATTATTGATCCATGGGGTGAGGTTGTCGCTGAGCAGACCGAACCCACGCCCCAGGTGGTGTTGGCCGACATCGATCTTCAATCGGTTCGAGACAAACGGCGCCGCTTTCCGGTGTTGACCCACCGCCGGCTATAAACACGTGTAGTGAATCGGGCGGTACGCGTGACGAGGCTGGTTGTGAGATGGCTCCGTGATACTCTAAATAAACAGATTGACGTTAGCTTCTCCAGCGTGTTCGAAGTAGGTCGCAGCCCCGCCGATGTCGATGTTATCGATAAAATCTTCTCGCTTCATGTCAAATAAATCGATGGTCATCTGACAACCGATCAGTTTTGCATCAGCTTCGAGACACAAATCCCGAAGCTCTTCAATCGTGGCCACGCCTTTTGACTTGATGGTATTTTTCATCATGGCAGTCATCATTGTTTCCATCCCGGGCATGGCTGTACCCAGAACCGGGAACCACTTGTTCATAGCCATCGGCATGGGCATGCCGGGATTGCCGAGAGGGCTGACTTTAAGGTCGAGCTTTTTCTTGAGCAGTTGCAGTCCGTAAAAGGTAAAAAACATGGTCACCTGGTAGCCCAGTGCCGCAGCGGTCGAGGCTAGAATGAAGGGCGGGTAAGCCCAGTCAAGTGTGCCTTTTGTTGCTATGATGGTCAGTCTTTTGGAATCCACGGTTTATCTCCTTCGAAGTGGTGTCGGATCCAAGTCAGATATTGTCAGTGGGCTCGGTTCAAGCGATTTTTTTCAGCATGAAGTGGAACTCGCCGTCGAGTTCTGAAGAGTCCAGCAGTTCGTTGCCGGTCTGTTTTGCGAATGCCTCAAAGTCTTTTACGGATCCGGGGTCGGTCGCCATAATCTTCAGAATCTGACCACCGATCATTGTGTTCAGGGTTTTTTTGGCCCTGAGGATGGGCAGGGGGCAGTTGAGTCCGCGCGCATCGAGTTCCTGGTCAAAGTTGGACATATCGGTTGCCTTTACACGAGTTGTTTTAGGTTCATGGCTTTAAAACGCCAGGCATTACGAATTCGGTTGGTTGGTCGGCGCCTGCACCGCCAAATGGCTGGACCAGTCTACCCTTGTCAGACGCGGGATTCACGGTCAATTCGCATCAGTCACTGAAGAATAATCTAATCTTAAGATTAATCGGATCGATGACCTGCGAAAAACAGTAAAAAAGACCGTAACGGGGGCGATATGTGTGATCCTAGAATCCACGCTGGAACCAGCGGTCACCGCTGGCGGGGGTACAATCAGGCCGTGAAACCATCTCTTCCCAAGGCGCTATTGCAGACCAGTTGCTGTTTGATTTTCGTCGCTGTGGCGGTGTTGCGCTGCCCACTGGCTGGCGGCGATGAACTGACCCGACTGGATGGTGATGCGCTGAAGGTGGTGGTCACTGCCGAAGAACAGGCGTTAGGCCGCGAATTCATCCGTCTGGCCCGCACGCGCTTGCGCTTGATTGAAGACCCTTTGTTGGTGAACAGTGTGGACCGAATTGGAGCTCGCTTGGGTCAGGGCCTGAACGTTGAGCCGGGCGTCATCGGGTTCCATCTGGTCGATAACCCCGCGATCAATGGCTTCGCGGGTCCGGGCGGTCAGATCGTTTTGTTTACGGGTCTGATTGCAACCGCTGAAACCGAGGCAGAATTTGCCTCGGTGATCGCCCATGAACTGGCCCATGTTACCCAGCGCCACTTACCGCGAATGATCGAACGTGCTCGCAAGCGGCAGATACCTGCGACGGCTGGCCTGATCGCTGGAATTCTTCTTGGGGGTCAGGCCGGTGCGGCCACTATGGCGGCGACCAATGCCGCAGCCCTGTCGGATCAGTTGAGCTATACCCGCACATTTGAACGTGAAGCAGATGCCATAGGTTTAAGAATACTCAGTACCGCAGGCTACGAACCGCAGGCGATGGCGCGGTTTATCCAGCGTTTGGCACAAGACACCCGGTTTCAGGTAAACGAGACACCCGAATATTTTCGCACCCACCCGCTGTCACTCAACCGGATCGCAGAAATCGAATCACGTGTGGTAGGTCATCCTCAGGAAGCAACATCACAGACGCTAGAGTATCTGCTTTTGCGGGCGAGAGCGTTGGCGAGATACGGCGCGGATGCAGAACATCTGGCCGCCACTTTTCAAAGCCAGGCGGGAGCGGACATTCCAGAGGTGGCAAGTGCTGGTCGTTATGGCCTGATGCTCAGCGGCCTGCGTACAGGGGCCTATAATCAGTCCGTTGAGCTGGCCCTGTCACTGCGGGCGCAGTCACCCAAGAATATTTTTTATGTGGTGGGCTTGGCCGAGTCACTGCAGGCGACGGGTGATCTTAACAGTGCCTTGAAGCTGCTCGCTGAAGCGACGACGACGGTACCGGATGATCCAGTAGTTGCGAGTTATTATGCCGATATGTTGATCAAGGCCGGCAAACCTGATCAGGCCAAACCGGTGATTCGTGCCGGACTTCGGGCCTTACCACACAGCATGCGACTGTTCAAACTGTTGGCACGCGCTGAAGGCGAACTCGGCCGCACCGCAGAATCGTTTCAGGCACTTGCTGAATACCACTATCTTTCAGGCGAATTGCAGACAGCGCTGGCCAAGTTGACAGCTGCGCTGCAGTACGCGCAAGCGAGCGCTTATTTGACGGCGAGTATTACTGCTCGGCGATCTGAGATATTGCAAGAAGTCGAGCAGGACGACTGACCACTGCACGGTATGTGGTGTGGTCAATCTCCAAACAATATCAAGAACCTACTCAAAGTCGGTTACCCCGCCCACAAAATCAAGTGGTATCGCGGTGGCATGTAGGACTGGGAGATCCTCGGCCTGAGCACCGTAAAGCCCTGAGCGGACAGAATTGTGTTATCAAGAAGGGCTTGCTTGCCCTTCTTGATGCACGAGAACTCCAACATCCCAACAGTTACAACATGAACAACGTGTACAACGTGTACAACGTGTACAACGAGACCATAGACCAGCTCGAAAAACTGGGTATCGATAAGGACTATATCCAAGGATGGGCCGGTGGATACTTGGGTAATCCCCAGCGCGAGGAACAGCGGGTCACCGACGCCTATACGGCCGGTTATGAAGATGGACAGAGTGGTGTTACAGATAAGGCCATGAACTGGCAAAGTAGCTGAGTACTGGTCCCATTAGTCTCAACGCCAACTGATCTACGTTGGTTTTGGCTGCCTATCGAGTGCAGCGGAAGAACCCAGGATGTTGTGCATCGACTGCTGCACTTGATAGGCCTATAATTTCTCCTTTCCTTCTCGTCCCATCAGGTCAACGGTAAGCCAACTCTGGAAGTGGATGAAAAAAATGCATCTGTTGCGGTGCCTGCTATCCACCGTGTCCACCCATGCAGATTAACGATCCCGAGCATACAAAACTCGCCATATGGGTGGGCGGTAATCATTCTAATGCACGCAGTAAGCCAAGTTTCCAGAAACTCGTCGCCTCTGGCATACCGAATAATCCGCCCCGCTGGCCGGAAGCGACGGCTATCGTCAAGCGAATTCTCAACACCTACAAGGACGATGCCAGGGACTGGGAGCGCATAAACGACTGGATCGATCGCATTGGTTGGCCGCGCTTTTTTGAGCTGACAGGCCTGCCTTTTACGAAGTATCACATCGATCACTGGCGTGGTTCGCGTCAGAGCCTCAATGCATCTACCCATATCCGGTTCCTAGGGAGGTCAGATGAAATTCTCTGTCATGGTCAATGAGGGGCCGTACACCCATCAGGCCGCTGATACGGCGTATCACTTTACTCGGGCAGCGCTCAATGCTGGCCACGAAATTTTCCGAGTGTTTTTCTATCACGACGGTGTTTACAATGGCACGCGGATGACGACCCCGCCCCAGGATGATCGTCATATCGTAGACCGGTGGAGCGAACTGGCGCACGATCATGACATCGACCTGGTGGTCTGTGTCGCCGCGGCCCAGCGCCGTGGTATCCTGGATAAAGACGAAGCCAAACGCAACGGCAAAGATGGCGACAATATCGCACCGGGTTTCCGCATATCAGGCCTGGGCCAGCTGATCGAGGCCGGCATTGAAGCAGATCGACTGCTGGTCTTCGGCGACTGACGAATCGGGCAAGGCTATGAAAAAATTCATGTACGTCAATCGCCACGCTCCCCACGGGACCATCTATCCGCTTGAAGGTCTTGAAGTGGTGCTCATTGGTGCCGCTTTCGATCAGGACGTCAGCATGGCGTTTATTGGTGACGGCGTGTTCCAGCTCAATAAGGGCCAGGACACTGCCGATTCAGGCATGAAGAATGTTGCGCCCACCTACGGTGCATTGGGCGATTATGAGGTCACCAAGCTGTACGTGGAGCAGGAATCGCTCGACGAAAGAGGCCTAGAATTAAATGATCTGATGAATCTGACTTGGGAAGATGAAGAAGAGGACTGGGCGGAAAAACCGTCGATCCGGGTGGTCAGCCGAGCACAGCTATCAGACCTGCTTGAACAACAGGATGTGATTCTGAATTTCTAGCAATGACGATGCTGCACACGGTCAACAAGTCGCCATTCGACAGTCACAGTCTACAGACCTGTCTGGGACTAGCCAAATCAGGCAGCGATATCCTGCTGATAGAAGATGCAGTGTATGCGGCAATGTCCGGTACAGCTGTGACGTCGATGGTCGAAGCCGCGATGGCCTCCTCCACCATTTACGCGCTGGAGCCGGATCTCAAGGCGCGCGGAATCGGATCCGAGAAGATGATCAGCGGTATAAATCTCGTTGGCTACGACGGATTTGTGGAACTTGCGGTAACCAACGATAAAGTGCAGAGCTGGTTGTAGATTAATTAAAGGGAGAGTCGATTTGGCATTTGAAGTCAATGGTAAAACCTACGAGACAGACGAGGAAGGCTATCTCGCTAACTTGAGTGACTGGAACGCTGACGTTGCCGACCGTATGGCGACTGCGGATGATTGCGATCTCAGTGAATACCACTGGGAAGTCATCAATTTTCTGCGTGATTACTACGAGGAGTATCAGATCGCTCCAGCAGTGCGGGTCCTGACCAAAGCTATCGGTAAACGATTGGGCAAAGATAAAGGCAACAGTAAATATCTCTATGAACTGTTCCCCTATGGCCCGGCCAAACAGGCCTGTAAGTATGCGGGCCTGCCCAAGCCAACCGGCTGCGTCTAAATGTTAACGCGCGTCACGATCGGTTCAGCCTACTAGTTGGACACGGCAGATGCCGGGTCGAATTTATAGAGAGCGCTGGTTTTGATTCTGGGCACTGTCTATGCCTTTCTGTTTCTCGTGGCAGCACTCTGTCTCGTTGTGGGTGTGGCTTTGCGAGTTATCCGCTACGGCAGGACACCGGCACCACTGGTTATTCCAATCACGCCGGCGCCAACGACGACTGGCGGTGTTGTCGCCCGGATGTTTCGCGAGGTCGTGTTGTTCGAGAGCCTTTTCAAAGCAAGCAAGTGGACCTGGCTGTTCGGCTGGTTGTTTCATTTCGGGTTGCTGGTTGCTCTGCTGCGCCATTTACGCTACTTCACGGAACCCGTGTGGCAGTGGGTCGAATTGATCCAATGGGTAGGCCTCTACGGGGGTGGGGTGATGCTGTTTGGTTTGCTGGGGCTGTCGGCCCGTCGTTTTCTGGTCGATCGGGTTCGCTACATTAGTGCGCCGTCGGATCACCTGATGCTGGTACTGCTGGGAGCCATCGCAGGTTCGGGGTTTGCCATTAAATACGGCGTTCATTCCGACATCGTCGCACTTAAAGCGTTTACTCTCGGGCTGGTGGCATTCGACTGGCAGCCGTTGCCGGCTGAGCCTTTGTTGCTGATCCACCTGACACTGGTCATCTTTTTGATGGTCATATTTCCGTTCAGCAAGCTCCTCCATGCACCAGGTGTTTTTTTTAGTCCCACCCTTACGATGAAAGATACGCCCCGGGAAAAACGCCACAGCGCGCCGTGGGCAGACGAAATCAACCGGTTAACCCGACGGTAGTTTTTGCTCATGGCGAAACACGAATTCTCCATCCCTGTTGTCAAGGTGACCCTCGAGACCCCGCCATTACAGCCGGCAGCCATGGCACACAGCAGTCCCTTTGTTGCCAAGGCCGAGCATCAGGAACCATTGGGATTCCCCGGCGAGCTGGTTGACAACTGGAAAACGGTCGCCCTTGACAAAATGGAGGAACTGCTCGGCAAGTATCGTGCACTGCCGGTATTTCTTGATTCGTGCGTGAAGTGTGGTGCCTGCACGGACAAGTGCCACTATTACCTGGGGACCGGTGATCCCAAGAATATGCCCGTCGCCCGGCAAGATCTTTTACGCAGCGTCTATCGTCGCTATTTCACAGTTGCCGGCAAGTACTTTCCGAAGCTGGTGGGCGCAGTCGAGTTGACCGAGGAAGTCATTGATGACTGGTACCGTTACTACCATCAATGTTCCGAATGTCGACGTTGTGCGGTTTACTGTCCATTCGGTATTGATACGGCAGAGATCACGATGGCCGGTCGCGAAATTCTGGCCTCGATCGGTGTGGGGCAGAAGTATGCCAACGAAATTATCGGCAAGGTGCACAAAATCGGGAACAACCTGGGGCTGCCGGAACCCGCGCTTGTCGATACGCTCGAAGGCCTGGAAGAGGAAGTCGAGGAAGAGATCAATGTGCCCGTCAAATTCCCGTTGAACCAGACGGGTGCGGAGGTGCTGCTGGTGATACCGTCTGCTGATTTTTTTGCCGAGCCCCATGTGTATGGTCTTATTGGCTATGCCAAGGTCTTTCATCAGGCAGGAATCAGCTGGACCCTGAGTTCTTATGCATCAGAAGCTGCAAACTTTGGTATTTTTATCGGCAACTACGAAAACATGCAAAAGATCGCCGAACGTATTCGTCAAGCCGCGCTCGATCTCGGTGTAAAACGGATTGTGGTGGGTGAATGTGGTCACGCCTGGCGTGTTGCTTACAGTTTCTGGAACACGCTGATCGGACCATTCGATTTTCTAGATCCGGCATATCCCGCTCCCCAACATGTCTGTGAGCTGACGTATGACCTACTACAACAGGGTCAACTCAAGCTCGATCCGGCGCAGAATGATGACAAGGTGGTGACATTCCATGATTCGTGCAATGTCTCGCGAGGCTCGCGCATGGGCGACACGCCTGGAGGACAGTTCACTATTCCCAGAGCACTGATCAGGTCGGCCTGCTCGCATTTTGTTGACATGGCACCTGAGACCACCCACGAACACACATTTTGTTGCGGCGGCGGCGGCGGGTTGCTCACCGATGATCTTCTCGAACTCAGGATAAAGGGAGCCCTACCTCGTGTGAGTGCCCTAAAGCGGGTTATCGAGGAAAACGGTGTGACGCACATGGCGGCCATCTGTGCAATCTGCAAGAGCCAGTTCAGCAAAGTATTGCCGGAATATGGCATGGGTATGGACATGGTGGTGGGTGTTCACCAGTTGATCGGTGATGCGCTCGTGTTTGAACCGGCCCAATAACTGCGAGCGATGTTAGTCAAGAGAAAACCATGATGGCAGATGCTGACGTACAGATCCAAGCACTGACATTTCGAAAATATGCGGACGGCGAGACGCATACTTACGATGATCTAAAGAAGAAAATTTTCACTGCCGATCATTCACACAAGTGTCCGACCTATGTTCACCGCCCCCCCGTGCCAAGGCAGTTGTCCGTCGGGAGAAGATGTTCGTGGCTGGCTGCAGATCGTCCGCGGCATGGAACCCCCGCCCGAAGGTGTTGAATGGCAGGAATATGCTTTTCGTCGCTCAACCGAAGCAAACCCCTTTCCGGCCATGATGGGTCGGGTGTGCTCGGCACCCTGCGAGGCGGGTTGCAATCGCAACCAAGTTGATGACTTCGTCGGCATCAATGCTGTGGAACAGTTTATCGGTGACACCGCATTCCAGCAGCGTTACCGGTTTGAGGAACCCCCGGAACTGTCGGGCAAGCGAGTGGCGATTGTGGGTAGTGGACCCGCCGGTCTTTCGGCAGTCTATCAGCTGCGGCGTCGCGGCCACGCCTCAACGGTGTTCGAGATGCAGGACCGGCTGGGCGGTATGTTTCGTTACGGTATCCCTGGGTACCGGACGCCTCGAGATATACTGGACCGAGAGATAGATCGGATACTGGAACTGGAGGCGATCGATGTTCGAACAGGTGTTCGCGTCGGGCAGGATATCGGCATCGAAGAACTGGAGGCCGAGTTTGATGCAGTGTTGTGGGCCATTGGCTGTCAGACTGGCCGCGATCTGCCAGTCGACGGCTGGAAGGGCACGGCAAACTGTGTGTCCGGTGTGAAATTTCTGGAAGCATTCAACACGGGTCGAATGCAGGTGAGCGCTGAACGGGTGGTGTGTATCGGTGGTGGGGACACCTCTGTTGACGTGGTCTCTGTAGCCCGTCGTTTAGGCCGAATTAAGAACCTAAAAAGCAAGTATCGCCCGGAGGCGGTCATTGGTGGGTACACCGCACACGACTCAGCTATGGCTGCAATGCGTCAGGGCGCGAGCGTCACGTTGACGGCTTTGTTTGACCAGTCGCAGATGACGGCGGCGTCAGAAGAAATCGATGATGCCCTCACCGAGGGGGTCACTATATTAAACGGCGTGATGCCCGTTGGTCTTGTGAAAGGTACAGATGGACGTGCGACCGCGGTTCGAATGAGTAAGTGCGTCGTTGATAAGCAGGGCGTCCCACAACCGGTTGAGAACACTGAGTTTGAGATCGAGGCTGATCTGGTGGTATCGGCCATTGGTCAGGGTGGCGACCTGTCCGGTATTGAAGAACTGGGCAATGAACGATCCCTGATCGAAGCCGATCAATTTTTTTAAGTTCCCGGGCGTCCTGGCCACTTCGTTGCCGGCGACATCGTTCGCCCACACCTGCTGACAACCGCAATCGGACAAGCAGCTGTCGCTGCTGACAGTATCGATCATTATTTGAAAACCCAGGAACTGGTGCGCCGGCCCAAGGTCGATGTCCACCATTTCAATCTGCTCAATAAACTGACCGAACAGAATCTGGCCCCGACCGAATACGACCACACGCAGAACTGGGGAACAGACACAGCCGATAGTGTGATTCACAATTACGAGGACCGTTCAGCCCACGAAATCATCTCGTCGGACAGACTGTACCTGGCCCATTTTTTGCAGCAAGACCGTGATCAGCGGGAAGCATCGGTGCCCGGTGCAGATGCGGTGCTTAGCCATTTCGAGGAACGCCATCGCGGGCTCAGTACAGAGGCGGCACAAACAGAATCAGAGCGCTGTATGAGCTGTGGTATGTGCTTTGAGTGCGACAACTGTGTCATTTACTGCCCTCAGGACGCGGTATTCCGGGTCAATAAAGACAAGTCAACCACCGGGCGTTATGTGGATACCGATTACAATCGCTGTATTGGGTGTCACATCTGTGCTGATGTGTGTCCTACCGGCTATATTGATATGGGTATGGGAGAGTGATAGACCCTGTTTTTTTTGGTTACGAACCAGCAGTCGAATGACTCATCGTTTTGTCATTGGGTCATTGATGATCGTCAGTCTTACCGCCTCGAGCATCGCTGACGTGACCATGCCTTCCTATCCGAAAGGCAAGGGCGAGCGCTGTGTGGAGCCGACCGACATCATGCGTCGAGATCATTTTGAGTACCTGATGCACCATCGGAAGATTTCGGTGCACTTGGGCGTGCGATCTAAACGACACAGCCTGGTGGGCTGTGTGGACTGTCATGCATCCCAGGCAGATAATGGTGCCTACATTCCGGTAAATGCACCGGGACAATTCTGCAGCAGCTGTCATACCTACACGGCGGTTAAGATCGATTGTTTCAGTTGCCATGCTGCGGTGCCTGATGATGTGGAGAAACAGTGATGACGGACCCTGTAAACAACAAACCACGGCGTCGTTTCCTCGGTGGAACTGGTGCGGGCGCTGCCCTCCTGGCGATTGCGCCGGGCGTAAAACTTGTAGACCTCGCGCTGGCGAGAGATGAAGATGAACCCGCGTCGGCAGAAACCCGTTGGGGGCTTCTGGTCGATGCCAACCGATGTGCCACCGACTGCCGGGCCTGTGTGTCGGCCTGTGAAGACGAGCACGCACTGGCTAAGACCGGAAGAAAACCGCTGGATCCGCAATGGATCCGCAAGGTTGAACTGGTCGATGAATCCAGCGATCGGTCAGTATCCCTGCCACTGATGTGCCAGCACTGCGAGGACCCACCTTGTGTTGATGTTTGTCCCACCGGTGCGTCTTTCAGGCGAGCAGACGGCATAGTGCTGGTGGATAAACATACCTGTATCGGTTGCCGTTACTGCATGATGGCTTGCCCATTCAACGCAAGGTCCTTTGTCCACGAGGATGTGACCGGACAGAAAAGCTATTCTCCGCGCGGTAAGGGCACGGTTGAGAGTTGTACCCTGTGTGTCCACCGGGTAGACCAGGATCGTACGCCAGCCTGTGTTGAAAGTTGTGCTGTCGATGGGGGGGGTGCACTCGCTTTTGGCGATCTCTCTGATGCGGAAAGTACCGTGTCAAAAACTGTGCGTTCACAACCCCACCGGGGACTACGGCCGGACCTTGAGCTGAACACCGGTGTGCGCTACCGCGGGGTTTAGAGGCAGCGTATGGAGAACATTCGGTTTCAGGCTCTCGCAGGCTCCCACACCGGCTACCGGCTGTTGTTGTGGCTGTTGATTATTCTGATCGGCGCCGGGTTGATTGCAGCGCATCACATTGAATCCCAAGGCCATTGGGTGACGGGGATGGACAACCGGGTGGTCTGGGGATTACCTCATGTGTTTGCGATATTCCTGATTCTATCCGCTTCAGGTGCGCTTAATACCGCATCGATCAGTTCGGTGTTTAGTGGTTCGGATTACCGGCCATGGGCGCGGCTATCCGGTCTGTTGGCGGTTGCATTGCTGACCGGCGGATTGGCGGTGCTTGTTTTGGACTTAGGCCGACCCGACCGACTGGTTGTGGCGATGACGTATTACAACTTCAGGTCGGTGTTCGCCTGGAATATATTCCTGTACACCGGTTTTGTGCTGGTGGTGCTGGCTTATCTGTGGGTGATGATGACGCCGGGAATGCACGGTTATGTCAGATCGGTGGGGGTGTTCGCTTTGATTTGGCGGTTGATCTTAACCTCCGGCACCGGGGCGATATTCGGGTTTCTTGTTGCGCGGGATGCCTATGACACGGCGATTTTGGCGCCCCTTTTCATTCTGATGTCCCTGTCACTGGGAATGGCTGTTTTCTGGGTGACAATCCTGACAATGTGTCGCTGGAACGGTTACCGGGTTTCATCTGAACTGTCAGAAAAACTCCGTCGGCTCTCTGCGCTGTTTATCCTCGGTGTATTGTATCTGGTGGCGTTGCACCATCTGACCAATCTTTATATGGCACATCACCTCGGGATAGAACGATTCCTGCTCGTTGATGGTGGTGTCTACCCCTGGCTGTTCTGGCTGGGGTTCGTGCTGTGCGGGGGGATTGTTCCCGTCTGGTGGTTTTTGGATCGTCGTTTCTGTGCCCCAGCCTGGTCACTGACAGCCGCGCTGATGGTGATTGTGGGCGGTTTGTGCCATCTTTATGTCATTATTATCGGCGCGCAGGCCTACCCCTTGCGCCTGGTGTCCGGTTATCGCGTCGACAGTGGACATTACGATGGTGAAATTACGCACTACCTACCCACCCTGCCGGAACTGGCATTGGGTATTGGCGGGGTGAGCCTCGCCTTGTTGCTGACTGTGTTGGCTGTTCGTGCCCTGCCATTTTTGCCCACGGTAACCGGGCCACTGCCCGGATCGAACCGGGCTTAACCGCACCTCACTGGATCATCTGTGGAGAGTGAAACCAACAGCGGAGCAGCCACACCAGTGAATCGATTCCTGATCTCTGCGGCCCACAAATCCTCTGGAAAAACTGTCGTCAGTGCCGGCCTGGCTGCAGCGTTGACGCAACGTGGCCACCAGGTCTCAACGTTCAAAAAAGGCCCGGACTACATTGATCCTATGTGGTTGGGCCTTGCACGTTAAGGCGATACTGCGAAAACTGGAACTGCATTCACGGGTTGAGGCCGCTGTTATGGCTGTCGAACACGGTATCCGGCGCCGTGTCGACGGTCAGCAGGATTGATGGTGATCTATTGAGACCGTACTACTCGAGAGACTGCATGCAGCTACAGGTAGGATCGTCGATCAACACGGCGGCGGCCCGCGCGTTGAATGACAATACCGCGGATATTTTCTGGGCCGTCTATCTTGAAGCGCGGGTATTTAGGATTGAGAGGTTCGAGGTGCCATTCGCCAGCTGTGAGACGCAGCTGCCTGAGAATAATCTCACCTTTGTAGTCAGCAATCACATAGCAACCGTCATGTACGGCGCCACCCGGTTCTGACACCACCACGCAGCCGTCAGGGAACTCAGGTGCCATACTGTCGCCGAGCACCTGCAACGCATAGGGTTCACTGCTGGCACAATTGCTCATGCTGGCTTTTCCAGAGTGTGGTTGAGCTGGTCGACCATGCGCCGTAGCGATGCCTTGTCTAGACAGTCCAGGGTCTGGCGGGAGAAGTTTTCAAGCTCATTAATACGACTCTCTAAAATTCGTTGTTTGATGCCCGGTAGGCTGGATGCCTCCATACTGAACTCACGCAGACCCAGACCGAGCAGCAGTCGTGTAAAGACGGGGTCCCCTGCCATTTCACCGCACATCGCCACGGGAATTCCGGCGTGGTTTCCTGCCTCAATGACCTGATGGATGAGGCGTAAGACCGACGGGTGTAGCGGATCGTACAAATAGTTGACCTCGTCATCTATTCTGTCGACGGCCAGTGTGTACTGGATCAAATCGTTGGTCCCTATAGACAGAAACTTAAGCTTCCGGGCAAACAGGTCGGCGGCGATTGCAGCTGCGGGTACTTCGATCATGCCGCCGATGGGAACGTCTGGATTGAACATTTTACTCTCCTTCTCCAACTCCCGACAGGTCTCGCGGACCAGTTCCAGAGCCTGATCAAGCTCATCAAGACTGGAAATCATAGGGATCATGATTCTAGCGTCACCGCGTGAGGCAGCACGAAAGATTGCGCGTAACTGGGGTTTGAACAAAGTAGGTTCGTTGAGACACAGGCGTATTGCCCTAAGACCCAGCGCAGGATTAATCGTTTTTTCGCCATCGGCACGGCCGCCATCCACCTGCTTGTCAGCACCGAGATCCAGAGTCCGTATGGTGACTGCCCCCGATACTGAATCAAGAACCTGGCAATAAGCTTCGTACTGTTCATCTTCAGTTGGTGGTTCAGGACGGTTCATGAACAGAAACTCAGTGCGATAAAGGCCAACACCTTCTGCCCCGACCGACGCCAAACCAGGCAGATCTTCAGGGAATTCGATGTTGGCCAGGAGTTTCACGTTAATGCCGTCCTGCGTGACAGCTGGCCGGTCACTCAGCAGGGCAAGCTTTGCCGTATGTTGGACATGGGCCTTCTGACGCTGGTGGAAATTGGCCAGAGTGTCCTCGTCTGGTGCGACGATGACCGTGTCGTTGGCAGCATCAATGATCAGCACGTCATCGTTCCGGATATAACGGATCGCGCTGTGCAAGCCGACCACGGCAGGTATATGCAGACTGCGAGCGAGGATGGCAGTGTGTGAAATAGGTCCGCCTAGGCTGGTGATGAAAGCACTGACACCCCGCTGATGCAAGGATACAGTCTCTGCAGGTGTCAGATCGTTTGTGACAATAATCTGGCCATCAAGACGTGAGCTTAATTGCGCGGGTTCGGAAAGCGCCAGCCCGAGCAACTCGTTCATCACTCGATCTACGATTTGGTGAACGTCGTTTTTCTTGCTTCTCAGGTAAGGGTCTTCGATCCGGTCGAAGAATGCGACCAGCGTGTCGGCGTGCGTTTTCAGCGCACTTTCAGCATTTTTCCGGTCTCGGCGTATCGACGCAACCGGTTGTTCCGAAATCACCGGGTCATCGAGCATCAGCAGATGGACCTCAATAAACGCGACTGTTTCCGGTGGCGCATCAGGGGGGAGGGTATTTTCCAACCCGCGCAGCTGTGCTTTGACGTTGGCCAGCGCCGTTCTGAATCGATCAATCTCGGTGTCTACCGACTCCTGGGGAATATTGTAGTCGGGGGTTGTCCGTCTCCAGCGGTCAAGTACGACAGCACGACCGAAGGTCAGCCCGTTTCCAATACCGGTGCCATTAAGCGATAACACTACTCATCTTCTCCGAAGCGGTTCGCAAAAAGTTCTTTGATCTGTTTAACCGCAGCCTGGGCATCGTCACCATCTGCGGTCACACAAATATAAGTGCCCTGGGTCGCTGCCAGCATCATGAGTCCCATAATGCTCTTACCGTCGCACACATGATCTCCCACCTGTACTTCAACCCGGGCGTCAAATTTTATTGTGGTCTTGACCAGACTGGCACAGGCGCGGGCATGGAGGCCCAGACGATTGATCACCTCGACGTTCTGTGAAACTTTCATGTCAGGTCGGCAGTGAATTCATGTTGAGATCGCGATGAGCGACCTGAACAGGGGCATCGCGGTATTGAAAATGCTCGGCAAGCCGCTGCGCGACGTAAACGGATCTATGCTGACCGCCGGTGCAACCTAATGCGACTGTCAGGTAACTTCGGGTTTCTTCATCATAATGCGGTAGCCAGTGCTCAAGAAAACCACTGATCTGGTTGACCAGTTCTCGTGCTGAATCTTCAGTTTCGAGAAAGTCAATCACAGTTTTATCCAGGCCTGTCATGTCACGAAGTTCGGTTTCCCAGTAGGGGTTAGGCAAACAACGAACGTCAAAAATATAGTCCGCATCTGATGGTGTCCCATGTTTGAACCCGAACGACTTGAACACAAGATTTGTTCCATTTTGATGCTGTCCGCTGACAAACTGACGGATCATCGCGCGTAGCTCGTAAGGGCTGGTGGAAGTGGTGTCTATACGGCGATCTGCATCCTGTTCCAGCGGTGATAGCAGTCGCCTTTCTTCAATGATGCCGTCGATCAAGGTTGTTGTGTCATTGGTCAATGGGTGTCGACGGCGGGTCTCACTGTATCGTCTGACTAGAGTCTCGTCATCGGAAATTAGAAAGATGATTCGAACGTCGAGTCCGGCATTGCGCAAATGCCCTAGACTCGAAGGGACAGCCTGAAGAAACTGTCGGTTGCGTGAATCAATGCTGACAGCAGCACGGTCAGAAAGGCCTTCAGTGTTTTGTCCCAGATAATCGGATAGCTGCGGCAACAGCACGGCAGGCAGATTATCGATGCAGTAATAGCCTAGATCCTCCAGGGCGTGCAGCGCAATGCTCTTGCCGGATCCGGAGATTCCGCTGACTATAATGAAATCCATCGTGTTGGCTGCTGGTCTGCTGTTTTGATCGTTGGAACTCTAACGTGCCCCCCGGGTGATGTCAGGTCAGGAGTGCAAACAGAGTCTGGGCATCGCGCGCCCTGAGGATAGCCCGTCGTTGCTCTCCCTTGCTGAATGTTTCTGCCAGACTGGCCAGTATGTCGAGGTGCTGTTCTGTGGCATTAGCCGGTACCAGCAGCCCTACAATCAGCTTGACGGGTCCATCATCTACCGCGTCAAAATCAAGCGCTTGCCGCAGCCGGATAACCGCAGCCAATGGTTCGGTCAGGCCGTTCAAGCGACCATGAGGTAAGGCAATCCCATCGCCTATCCCCGTACTTCCTAGGCGTTCGCGTTCATTCAGCACTTGGAACACAGTGTCTCGATGTAGATCAGATCGATTGTGAGACAGTAATCCTGCGAGTTCCTCGAGCATTCTTTTTTTGCTGGAAGCTGCGACGTTCAACCGTATTCTGCTCGTACTCAGTAATCCTGCTAAAAGGCCGCGATGTGCTGTCGAATTCATGGGCGCATATTCTTCGGAAGACAGTTTGTAGGTTCCAGAGGCTGGCTCAATGTGAATCGATACGACGGGTTGTCAGAGCACCGATTCTCGCTGGTCTGCTGGAGGAATGTTCATTTGTTCGCGGTACTTCGCAACTGTACGGCGGGCGATAGACACACCTTTATCGGCGAGCATTTTGGAATTTATACCGTCGCTGATTGGCTTCGAAGGGGTTTCGAATTCTATCATTTTTCGGATCTGTGCCTGAACAGCACGGGCTGACTGACCCTCGCCCTTGTGCACCCCAACTTTGGTGGTGAAAAAGTGTTTGAATTTAAAAATCCCCTTCGGTGTCAGCATATATTTATGGTCAGTTGCCCGCGACACCGTTGATTCGTGCAAATTGAGAGCCGATGCAATCTCGCGCCTTGTTAGCGGTTTTAATCGACTTTCTCCCTCAGCCATAAATGTTTGCTGCCGCCGAACGATTTCTGTTGCGATGCGCAAGATGGTTGCAGCGCGTTGATCCAAGCCGCGAATGAAGTCTGCGGCTTCCGACATTTTTTGTTTAAGGTATTGTCGGGTATCGGAGTCTTGATTCTGTAGATATCTTTGATAGTAGGTCGTTACGCACAGTCTGTGGCTGACTGCTGAATTCAGTATGACCTGCCATTTCTCTTGCTGGCGGTAAACGTAAACGTCGGGCACCACGTGGTGCGTTTGTTCAGTGCTCAGATGTCTCCCGGGCGCATGATCCAGCTCGCGAATCAGATCGATGACCTGTGACAGCTCTTCGCGGTCTATCTGTAACAGACGAATTAACTCAGTGAACTTACGTTTGGTCAGCAGTGGTAGGTGTGCCTTGACTAACCGCAATGCAGCCGTTCGGCCGGGTGTGCTCGCATCGAGTTGTTCCAGTTGCAGGCGAAGACAATCGGCAAGGTCGTATGCGCCAATCCCTGGAATTGAGAGCATTTGTACCAGGTGCACCATAGCCTCGATCTCCGGTGCCTGGACGCTGATCTGAGATGCAAGAAGCTCGTGTAACTCGTCAACCTTTGCCGTAAGGTAACCGCGCTCGTCCAGTGATCCAATCACAGCTCGTGCAATGGCGGCATCTTTGCTGCTCAACCGGTGATCCGAAAGGCTCTGAAGCAATTCGTCCTGTAGTGTGGTGCCCTGCTTTACAGTGTCATAGGGATTGTTCCTGTTAGCGCCGGCCATGTGACTTAAGTCAGAATCGGTGTGCCGGGACAACGCCAAGTCATTCGTGTGAGAGTTGTCGGCCTGCCTCTCAAATTCGACCGCGCGCGATGCTGTTGGGTAATCAACCAGGTTGTTTTCCGAGTGTTCTTCAACCTGCTCTAGACAGGGATTGCACTCGAGTGCCTGCACAATCTCCTGATCAACCTCAACGCTGGAGAGTTGCAGAATACGAAGAGATTGTCGCATCTGAGGTGTCAGCTGCAGATGCGACCCCGCTCGAATTTGTAGTGATTGCTTGATGGCCACAGGATTCAGCTCATTGTCGTGAAAGCGGCTTTATTACAGGGTTTAAGTTTGCCAGGGACAACAACCAGCTGCTGTCAAAGACTGAATTCATCGCCCAGAAAAACGGCGCGGACTTCAGGGTGGGCGAGTATATGATCTGCTGTTCCGGACGTCACTATACGGCCTTGTGCAAGAATGTAGGCGCGATCACAGATACCTAGGGTCTCACGTACATTGTGATCAGTGATCAGGACACCGATTCCGATATCGCGCAGGTGGGTAATGATGCGCCGAATGTCACCCAAGGAAATCGGATCTATACCCGCAAAAGGTTCGTCCAGCAGTATAAAAGCAGGCTGCATGGCAACCGCTCGAGCGATTTCGACGCGCCGGCGTTCGCCGCCGGAGAGGCTGTAGCCTTTAGCATTGCGTTTGTGCGCAATGCCAAACTCAGACAGCATGACGTCAGCTCGCTTCTGCCGCTGTTTTGCACTGAGATCAGGTAAGGCCTCAAGTACGGCCAGGATATTCTGTTCTACAGTCAGCCGTCTGAAGATTGAGGGCTCTTGGGGCAGATAGCCAATCCCCAGTCTGGCCCTGGCATGCATAGGAAGATCACCGATGTCTGTGTCGTCCAGCTGTACGAGACCATCTCCCCGCCGGGTAAGACCACAGATCATGTAAAAACAGGTTGTTTTGCCTGCGCCATTGGGCCCCAAAAGCCCTACGATTTCCCCGCTGTTCACGCGCAGGTCAACATGATCGACAACAATCGAACCGCGAAAATGTTTTACCAGTCCGTGTGTCTCCAGTGTGGCCAAAAGAGTATCTCCCGATTAATAGGTAAGAAGTGTAAATCCGGGGTAACACCGCATCTCGACTTTACTTCCCATCGTCGCCAAGGCTGTCTTGCCAGGTGGTGGACCAGACGTCGTTGACGTCCTGCAACAGTCTGAGTCGTAACGAAGGCACCCAGACGCCGAAACCCACTGGCGGTGAGATCTTTTTCCAGTCGTTGCTGACTTCAAGAATACGAACTCTCGCACCGCTCATGAGCTTCCCGACCACGACCGAGTCCGGTTCGGTCGACGGTGTACTACGCAGGCGTACATTGTCGCCGGAGACTGTGCCGGTCGGACCCTGTCCGGACACATAACGACCGTAGATCCACACCCTCACTCCGCGGGTAACATTCACCTTGAACCAGCCGCCGCTTGAAGCGATTACTTTCACGGGTTCACCCACGTTCAGTACCCCAATGGACGGTGAAGCCTGACTGCGGACGCCATACATCATTGCGCCGCCTTCGACAACGTAGGCGGCACGAAATGTCGGGGCCTGCAGGTTGTTTGAAAGAGTGGCAGCCGACGTGTCTTTCGCACCGGTACTGCCGGTGCTGGCGGCGGTTTGTGCACTACTGGTTTCTTTGGATCTCGGTTGTAATACGATGCGTGGGCGATCTGAACCGGTGGCAGCAGGATCTTGTGAGGATTGATCGGAGTCGTCGTTTGTTTGTTCAGGTGCTTTGGTCGTTCGAGTCCGACCACGGACATTCATCTTATCCCGTGCCATATCGTAGACGATGGTGTCGCCAGAGACCGCATCGCGACCCTGTCTGATTGTGGCTTGACCGATAAATGTGACAATATTATTGATTTCATCCAGTTCGATAATCTTACTCTGGCCGATGACGTCTTGCAGTTTCTGATCGGGCCGTTGTCGAAACACGGCCGGGTTGCCACGTGCTATCGCCTTTTCCAGCTGCTCATCGTGGTAATAAAGTTCGACCTCATCCGCAATGATTCTGATCGTGCCCTGCTTGATCGAGACATTGCCACGGTAAATCCGCTGTCCGCTGGCAAAGTCGAGTTCAACTTCGTCTGCTTCAATCAGGGCTGGTTGGTCACGGTCACTTTCCAGCGCGTGTACGGACGTCGGCGGAATCACTGATAAAGCGAGGAGAAGCACAACAAAAACCGGGGGGAACATAAGCTGAATTCTAACAAACCGAGGCCGACTACCCCCCGAGAGGCCGGCACTTTTCACCATCGGGCAAGCGATTGCGGCCTGGATAAGCTCGAACGGGGTGATCTGCCGGGTAATTACCGGAGTTTAATGGTCATTCTATCGGCTGACGTCACGCTGCCCACGGCCGTATCTGTTGCGCCTTGGGTTACCTGAACGTTACCCTGCAGCAGAATCTTGGTGCCGTTTTCGTAGACCAGGCCGGAGTCGCTGGAGGTCGTGCGTGATGATGTGTCCTGTCCATATTGCACCAGCCGGGGTTCATCCAGCAAAGCGGTATTATCGTCTGGGAAATGCGCCAGGCGCTTGGCTTCCAGTACGTAGGCGATGCCATTGGCATCACGTCCCGTGGCCGTGAACTTATGAATGTAGTAGTCCGGTTCGTGGCTGATGACAGTCCCATTTTGGGGTAATGTCGGTTTGAGAAAATTCATCTGCAGCCATAGGCTCAGTCCGAACATCACCGCGATCGTGGCGACGAGCACTGCTTGTTCAAGGTGGCGATCGGCCATTTCAGAATATGCCCGCCCGAATCAGGTCGAGTGCATTGAGGGCGCCAATTGGTCGCTGTTCCGGATCTACCGCAAACAATCCGTTGATCGAGTGTTGACGCATGAGCTGGACGACTTCAGCGGCCAGCGCATCGGCGGCGGTTGAACGCGGGTCCGACACCATCACCTGGTCAATCACGGTGGTTTTGACATCTATAGACCGATTTATGGAGCGCCGGACATCACCGTCAGTATATATGCCGATCAGGTGGCCTTCAGGATTGACTATGCCAGTCATGCCCAGGCCTTTGGCCGACATCTCTTCCAACGCCGTGGTGAGTTGACTGCCGGATGCAACCAGCGGCATGTCATGGCCGGTGTGCATGACATCGCGAACGTAAATCAATAGACGTCGTCCCAAGGTACCACCAGGGTGAGATCGCGCGAAGTCGTCGCGGCTGAAACCGCGGGATTTGAGTACGGCGATGGCCAGCGCATCTCCCATGCCCAGAGTGGCTGTCGTGCTGGCTGTGGGTGCCAGGTTGTGTGGGCACGCTTCTTTGTCGACACTGGTGTCGAGACATTCGACCGCAGCATTACCCAGCGTAGACTTCGCCTGACCGGTCATGGCGATCAGGGGTATGCCCATGCGTTTAATGATGGGCAGTAGGGTCAGGATCTCAGGGGTCTCGCCGGAGTTCGAAATGGCAATCACCAGGTCACCCGGTGTGATCATCCCCAGGTCCCCGTGACTGGCTTCTCCGGGGTGGACAAAAAATGCCGGAGTACCGGTACTGGCTAGCGTTGCAGCTATTTTTCCACCGATGTGACCTGATTTCCCCATCCCAACCACTATGACGCGGCCGTCACAGGCCAGCAGCAGCTCGCACGCGCGGCTAAATCCGGCATCAAGCCGGTCCGCGAGCTGCCCCAGTGCACGGCTTTCCAGCGACAGGACCTCTCGGCCTTCACGAGTGAAATCGATTTTGTTCATGACGCCTTAATTTGTGTTTAGGCAGCCAACAGCCGCGATCTGGACTATTCTACTGGAATCATGCATTGTCAGTGCTCAGCGATACGGATCGTGATTCAGGCCAAACACTCCTTCGGCTCCGGGCTGGTCGGACTGTTAAAAGTCCGACCGCAGGCCAGTTCATCGGAGCGTTCATTGCCGAACAGGGGCTTATGATGGACTTCCCGGTGTTGTATTCCAAAACAGTTCTGGGCCGACCGTTCCTGATGCTGGCGTTGCTGCTTGGTGTGCTCATCTTTTTCTCAGCTAATGTCAGCCAATTCCGTTTGGACGCGTCTGCTGATTCTCTGTTGCTTGAAGATGACGAAGACCTGCGGATATTTAGGCAGATGTCTGAGCGCTATCAAACACGCAGCTTCATCTTTGTTGCTTTTATTCCAAACCAGGATCTTTTTGCTAACAACACGCTCAATGTGATCCGTCGGATTAAGGATCAGATCACAGCGCTAAACGGCGTTGAATCGGTAGTCACCCTGCTCGATGTCCCACTGCTGAAGCAGCATGAGGGCTCTTTATCAGAGTTAGCCAGTAGTTACCGAACCCTGGAGAGCCCACTGGTCGACACAGACAAGGCAAGAGACGAGCTGATTATCAGCCCTATCTTCAGTGATCTAGTCATCAGCACGGATGGCAAAACGACTGCACTGCAGGTCAACCTTGCAGAAAACACGCCGCTAATTGCGTTACAGGCCGAGCGTGACCAGTTACTGTCGCGAAGCCAGCAAGCCAACTTCACAGTGAGCGAAAAAAAATCACTCGATCGTGTCACGCAGGCTTACGTCTTGGCAAAACACCAGGCCGATCAGCATAACCACCGGCTGATCGAGCAACTTCGCGGCATCATGGATCAGTACCGAGATCATGGACAACTGGTGCTGGGTGGCGTGCCAATGGTGGCCGACGACATGATTACCTTCATCAGAAACGATCTATTCGTTTTTGGCTGTGGTGTCTTTTTGTTTCTGGTGTTGATTCTGAGTCTGATCTTTCGCCGGCCACGCTGGGTGTTGTTACCATTGATCAGTTGCGTCTATGCCGGTCTGACGATGGTCGGGCTACTGGGGTTCATGGGCTGGCCGGTCACAGTGATTTCGTCAAACTTTGTTGCACTGATGCTGATCATCACCATGTCCATGACAGTCCATCTGATTGTTCGATATCGGCAACTCGAGCGTGATGAACCTGGCAGGTCGCAGCAGGAGTTGGTGTTTAAAACGACACAGAAGATGTTCTGGCCATGTCTCTATACTGCGTTGACCACAATCATTGCCTTTGGATCACTGGTTTTCA
Organism: Gammaproteobacteria bacterium; assembly: GCA_022450155.1. Classification (NCBI taxonomy): domain Bacteria; kingdom Pseudomonadati; phylum Pseudomonadota; class Gammaproteobacteria; species Gammaproteobacteria bacterium. The sequence goes on from JAKUQR010000004.1 coordinate 156,122, forward strand.
GTGATATCAAGCCGGTGATTGATTTCGGCTGGATGATGTCTTTGGGTCTCGGCGTTACTTTCCTGACCTGTTTCCTGTTGTTTCCCGTCATGTTGGTGCTGCTTGGTCACGCGTCACGCACTCAAATTCAGACCATCCGGCCGTTCCATTTTACGCTGGGTTTGGCCCGGCTGACCGTGCATCATGGCAGGTGGATACTGGTATTGTCTGCTGTGCTGGTTGGGTTGAGTTTTATCGGCATAATGCGCCTTGAAGTGGAAAACAGTTTCGTGAACTACTTTGGCGAGGACACTGAAATTCATCGTGGCCTGCGGGTCATCGACGACCAACTTGGCGGCACTACGCCGTTGGATATCCTGATCCGGTTTCCAGAAGCCGAACGCTCGGTGGCATTAGAAGAGGAAGATGAAGAACTTAAGTTACTGTTGGGTACGACGGATACCGGTGATGATCAAGATTACTGGTTCACCCCGGACAAGATAGAACTTGTCAAAAAGGCCCACGACTACATCGAGACAGTCTACGGAATCGGAAAGGTGATGTCGGTGGCGTCGTTCATTCGAGTGGGTGAAGAGATCAACAAAGGACCTTTTGATGCGTTTGAACTGGCAATTGTGTACAAGCGAATGCCCCAAAATCTGAAGTCGACACTGATAGATCCCTACATATCGGTTGCAGACAACGAGGCCAGAATCAGTGTCAGAGTCAAGGATTCGCTTGCCGATCTTCGTCGCGATGAGCTGCTTAAACAGTTGCGAGCTGGGCTTATTCAGGATGTGGGACTAGCCGAGGATCGTCTGCAGATTACCGGGCTGCTTGTGCTATACAACAATATGCTGCAGAGCCTGTTTAAGTCACAGATTGAAGCACTGGGTGTCGTGATGCTGGGCATAGCAATTATGTTGCTCATACTTTTTCGTTCTTGGGCACTGGCCATCATCGGAATCATTCCCAACCTACTGGCCGCTGTGTCTATTCTGGGTCTAATGGGGTTGATTGGAATTCCACTGGATATGATGACCATCACAATTGCTTCGATTACAATTGGTGTTGCTGTCGACAACAGCATTCATTACCTGTACCGGTTCAGAGAAGAGTTTCTACAGCACCGTGACTACGTGATAACGTTGCGCAACTGCCACGCCAGTATTGGCAATGCAATCTCGTATACCGCCATAACGATCATTGCGGGGTTCTCTATATTGACACTGTCGAATTTTGTGCCGACCATTCACTTTGGCATGCTGACCGCATTGGCGATGCTAATTGCACTGCTGGCATCGTTGACGTTGTTGCCTAAACTGCTCCTGATCTTTAAACCATTGTGAGTCGACAATCGTGACTACTCAGTTGCCACGTTTTAACAACCGCCTTGGAATGCGCGTGTCTGGGATCGTGTTGTCAGCTGTTATGATGGTTGTATCTATGGCAGCGCAGCCCGCTCGAGCAGAGCAACGACCTGACACGTTACTGCGTGAAACCGTAGAACAGTTGCTGGCTGAGTTGGACAGTAACCGGTCGACACTGGCAGCCGATAAGGGCCAGCTTTATGACCTGGTCAATCGTCTTGTCCGTGCGCAGTTTGCAGTCGACAAGATCACCCGACTCATCCTGGGCGCGCATTTCAAGACAGCCGATCCCGATCTGCGACATCGTTTTACCCGTGCTTTTATGGACCTGATGATCAGAACTTATGCCACAGTGATGTTCGAGTACACCGGCCAGGAAGAAATCGAATACCTGCCCCTGGCTTTCGATGAGTCAGCCCGGACTGCCTTGGTACAGACCCGGGTGCGGGATCCCGGGCAGGCGCCAGTGCCAGTCGATTATGCTTTCCTGCGCAGTGCGGACGGCCGGTGGCAGATTTACGATGTCAGGCTTGACGGTATCAGTCTGGTGCTGAGTTATCGCCGCAGCTACGACCAGATCATCAGGACCAAAGGGTTTGAGGCCCTCGTCTATGCGCTGGAGACACAGGACGCAGACGGCTGAGGGCCTTTGCTGAAGCGGCCTACCCTTCAGTAGTGTGGTCATCAGCCCGATGGGGAGTCGAATCGCTTACATTTTGTAGGTTTCCTTTTTGCGCCTATCGATATACTCTTGAAGCCGTATCGGGACTCATGGTCTGGTGCGGGGACGATCGTAGGATTAATTTTTCGAATTATGCCGACACCTGAAGACATCAAGGACTGGATCGAACAGAATCTGCCAGGGTCGCAGGTCGACATCTCGGGTGACGGTCGACATTTTGAGGCGGTCGTCGTTTACGCCGGCTTTGAAGGGAAAAACCGTATTCAACAGCAGCAGATGGTGTATGCAGCACTTGGAGATAAGATGGACGAAGAGATTCATGCGCTGTCGATGAGAACGTTGACACCACAGTAACGCTTGAGCCGACAGGTTTTATCAACGAGAAGGTAAGCAAAGGGGACGCTAATGGATGTGCAGGAACAAATCAAAAACATTGTTGAGGAAAACAGTGTCATGCTGTTTATGAAGGGAAGCCCCGACTTCCCACAGTGTGGTTTTTCCGGCAGGCTTGTGCAGATACTGCAGGAGTGCGGGGCGCAATTCGCCTCAGCCGACGTGCTTTCAGATGACCAAATTCGCCAGGGGATTAAGGATTTCTCGAACTGGCCGACCATCCCGCAACTCTATATCAACGGAGAATTTGTCGGCGGCAGTGATATCGTGACAGAAATGTATGAAAGTGGTGAACTCAAGGCCAAACTGGAGACGGTCACAAACTGACAGCTCGGGGTTGAGTCAGTGAGTTAATAAAGGCGCCCGCGGGCGCCTTTTACTTGTCGGTGGTGGGAACAACTGGACAGGCGTAACTACTCGATCCAGAATCGACGGACAGAGTAAACAGTACTTAAATGTTTTAGCACGTGGACAAACTTCTGATCAGTGGCGGTATTCCGCTTGAGGGTGAGATTCGAATCTCAGGCGCAAAGAATGCAGCGCTACCTGTTCTCATTGCGTCACTGCTGACTGATCAGAATTTGGTTGTTAGCAACGTGCCACATCTGCGGGACATTACGACCACACTGGAACTGCTCGGTCACCTTGGGGTACGTATTGAGGTTGACGATAAGCTGGCGATAGCCGTTAATGCGGCTGAATTGACCAGTCATCGGGCGCCTTATGAACTGGTCAGAACCATGCGTGCCTCCGTTTTGGTTTTGGGGCCGCTGCTAGCGCGCTTCGGCGAAGCCGAGGTGTCGCTCCCGGGTGGTTGTGCGATCGGCTCACGGCCAGTCGATCTGCATATCCAGGGATTCGAGATGATGGGGGCACAAGTTACGGTAGAAGGTGGCTACATCCGGGCCAGCGTACCGGCGGGTCGTTTACAGGGCTGCCGGATAATTTTTAACACGGTGACTGTGACGGGTACCGAAAACCTGATGATGGCAGCCGTACTGGCCGACGGCCGGACAACACTGGAAAACGCGGCCAGAGAGCCCGAAGTGGTAGACCTCGCTGAATGCTTGGTCGCGATGGGTGCAAGGATCAGTGGTGCCGGTAGCGGTCAGATCGAAATAGAGGGTGTGGCAAGGTTAAGTGGCGCCTACCATAGGGTTGCCCCTGACAGAATTGAAGCCGGCACTTATCTTGCAGCGGCGGCTGCAACCGGTGGCCAGATTCAGCTTGGCGGCATAGAAACAAGATTGCTTGATGCCGTACTGGCGAAACTCGATGCCATGGGCGCCTCGATCAGGATCGATCAGGACACCATCGCACTGTCTATGGATGGTTGTCGATTACAGGCAGTTGACCTGAAAACTCAACCATTTCCCGGGTTTCCAACAGATTTGCAGGCGCAGTTCATGCTCCTCAACAGTATCGCTGAGGGTGCGGCAACAGTAACGGAGTCGATATTTGAGAGTCGATTTATGCATGTCCAGGAATTGCAGCGGATGGGCGCCGACATAGAGTTGCGTGGCAATACAGCCCGGGTGCGTGGTGTGAAAAACTTAAGTGGTGCCCAAGTGATGGCGACGGATCTTAGAGCGTCTGCCTGTCTAGTCCTGGCCGGACTGGCCGCTCAAGGCCAGACGGTTGTGGATCGTATCTACCATATTGATCGTGGGTATGACTGTATCGAAGAAAAACTCGCCCAGTGTGGTGCACGTATCCAGCGGATCTCCAGTGGCCAGTATCCCCAAGCGGCTATGTACACATCGTAATATTTTCTGCAGCATGAACGCGGTTCACGACAAAATGCCCAGCCTGCTGCGACAGTTGAAGACTGATTCGCCGGATTTTTCTGCCCAACTCGACGCGTTACTAGACCGTGATCAGGTGTTCGATACCCATGTCGAGAAAACGGTTCGGGAGATAATTGGCAAGGTTCGGCAATACGGGGACCAGGCGTTGCTGGATCTGACGGCACAATACGATGGCCTACGATGCAAGGAACCAGCAGACCTTGAAATTGACCCCTCGGAATGTGAAAACGCGTTATCACGAATTGACGTCGGTTTGCGTCGGTCTCTGGAGCACGCCGCCGACAGAATCCGGCAGTTTCACACTCGCCAGCGTGAGACATCCTGGCACTACGAGCAAGAGGACGGCACACGTCTGGGGCAGCAGATCCGACCACTCGAGCGCGTTGGCATCTATGTGCCAGGCGGTACAGCGTCCTACCCATCGTCAGTACTGATGAACAGCGTACCGGCCCGGGTCGCGGGTGTTGACGAGATCGTGATGACCGTTCCGGCTTCTGGCGGTCAATGCAGCGATGCTGTGTTGGCAGCGTCTCGTGTCGCCGGGGTTGATCGTGTGTTTCAGATTGGCGGTGCACAGGCAGTGGCAGCTATGGCTTATGGCACTGGAACAGTACCGCGAGTTGACAAAATCGTAGGGCCAGGGAATCGCTTTGTTGCCGAAGCCAAAAGGCAGGTCTTTGGTCAAGTGGGTATAGATATGATAGCGGGACCTTCTGAAGTGGTCGTGATCTGCGATGACAGTGCCGATCCAGACTGGGTTGCAATCGACCTTATGGCTCAGGCAGAACACGATAAGCAGGCACAATCTATTTTGATCTGTCCCGACAGTAGACAGATTGAACGGGTGCGGTTGGCAGTCAATCGACTGTTGCCGCAACTCGATCGACATTCTGTTATTACAGCGTCCCTGCAGGCACGCGGTGCAGTTATTCTGGTCGATAGCCTTTATGAAGCTATTGCGATTGCCAACCGGATCGCACCCGAGCATCTTCAGCTCATGGTCGATGAACCTGAGGAACTGCTTGCACGGGTACGTCATGCTGGCGCTGTGTTCTGCGGTCACTACAGCGCCGAATCGCTGGGCGACTACTGTGTAGGCCCGAATCATGTCTTGCCAACAGCCGGTACAGCGCGCTTCAGTTCGCCTCTGGGCGTGTACGATTTTCAGACTCGGAGCAGTGTGATCCGGTGTTCCGCTCAGGGTGCAGCTGATCTGTCGGAAACCGCCATCACAATCGCGGCATCTGAAGGTCTGACTGCACATGCTCAGTCGGCAGCGTTTCGAAACCGACCGCCGGCAAAGGACTGAACCGGTGCCCGGCCAAGGTAATCGGATAGCGCGCTGGGTGCCGTCGCGTATTCTTGAGTTGTCTCCTTATCACGCCGATTCAGCAGACGGCCTGCTGAAATTAGATGCGATGGAAAACCCCTATACCTGGCCGTCAGAGATCAAAGATCAGTGGCTGCAGATTATTTCCACGGTTCCACTTAACCGGTATCCGGACCCACAGGGCACAGCTTTGCGCCAGGATCTGAAGACTTGGTGCGGCCTGGATCAGGCGGCTGATCTGATGCTGGGGAACGGATCAGATGAGTTGATTCAGATCATCGCCATGACCCTCGGTGGTCGGGGTCAGGTGATCATGGCGCCAGAACCGAGTTTTTCGATGTATTCGATGATCGCCTCTGTCACCGGTACCCGGTTTCTAGGTGTGCCCCGGGATACTGAGTTTCGGATCGATCTTCAGGCCTGTCTAGACGGGATCGCTGAGCATCAGCCCTGTTGTGTGTTTCTGGCCCGACCGAATAACCCTACAGGCAGCTTGTGCAGTAATGAAACCGTTCACGCGATCATCGATGCTGCGCCTGGACTGGTCGTTGTGGATGAGGCCTACCACGCTTTCTGCGGTCATACCTTTCTTGATCGGATTACTGACCATGACAATCTGGTGGTCATGCGAACTTTTTCAAAGTTGGGTCTGGCTGCTCTTCGACTGGGCTTTTTGGCCGGTCCCAAGAACTGGCTTGATCAATTTAATAAAGTCAGACTGCCTTACAATGTGAATACACTGACTCAGGTCAGCGTGCGTTTTGCACTGGAGCATATGGAATGGTTTCAACGGTGCGCGGAGCAGATCTGCAATCACAGGGAACAGTTGTCAATCGCGCTTCTTGGTCTGCCGGACGTTCAAGTGTATCCCAGCGACGGCAATTTTCTGTTGATGCGTATGCCGCGTGGAAGAGGAACGGAAATATTCCAGTGCTTGCGTCAATCAGGCATACTGGTTAAGAATCTCGACGGCTCCCATGAAGCGCTGGCGGACTGTTTGCGGGTCAGTGTATCCAGTACGGACGACAATCAGGCATTTGTAGCTGCGCTCAGAAACAGTCTTGAAACAGTGGATTTACGTGAATCTTCGTAATGTGATCATGATTGGGTAAAATAGCTGCCCCGTCACAGGACTGGTATTCACTGAATTCCTCCCAAGACTTAATTCATGTCACAACGCAGCGCTCAGATTACGCGTAACACCCGCGAAACCCAGATCACTTTGGATATTGATCTGGATGGTCGCGGTACAGCTGAGCTCGATATCGGCATAGGTTTTTTCGAACACATGCTGGACCAAGTGGCGCGACATGGGTTAATTGATCTCGCGATCAACGCGAGCGGTGATCTTCATATAGATGCACACCACACGGTCGAAGACGTTGGTATCTCATTGGGTCAGGCAGTTAATAAAGCACTTGGCGACCGCGGTGGAATCACGCGATACGGGCATGCTTATGTACCGCTGGACGAAGCTTTAAGTCGGGTGGTGGTGGATTTCTCTGGTCGGCCGGGTTTGCACTATACCGTGAAGTGGCCGCGAGCACGGGTAGGGGATTTCGACCTCGATCTGATCCACGAGTTTTTTCAGGGGTTTTGCGCTCATGCCGCTGTAACGATGCACATCGACAATCTGCGCGGTCACAATGCCCATCACATTGCCGAAACTGTTTTCAAGGCTTTCGGCCGTGCTTTTCGCGTTGCAGTCTCGGTTGATAGCCGACTGGCTGGTGCAATTCCTTCAACCAAGGGCTCGTTGTAGGCTCGGTTGTGTCTTACATTGCCGTTGTCGACCTCGGCACCGGCAACCTCCATTCTGTCGGCAAAGCGTTGGAGCGGGTTGCATCCGGTACTCGTGTGGAAATCAGTTGCGAGCCGGACGTCATCGGCCAGGCGAGTCATGTCGTATTGCCGGGCCAGGGTGCAGTAGGTACGTGGTTGGATGCGCTGGCCCGTCAGGGTCTGCAGGAGACGTTGTCCACAGTGCTCCAGTCAAGACCCGTACTTGGCATCTGTCTGGGACTGCAGGCGCTGTTTGACCACAGTACAGAAGATGGCGGAAGAGTCGGGCTTGGCTTTCTAAAAGGAGAGGTGAAACATTTTACAGAGGGCATCGGGTTGGATCATGACGTCCAAAAGGTGCCTCACATGGGCTGGAATAACGTTACCCAGACCACTTCTCATCCGCTGTGGGCTGGTATCAATCAGCACAGCCGGTTCTATTTTGTACACAGCTACTATGCCGATGCGGTGCAGTGTGTAGAGGTGCTGGGCACGACTGAATACGGTGTGCGGTTCACCTCTGCGGCGGGGCGGGAGAACGTCTTTGCGGTACAATTTCACCCAGAAAAGAGTCATACCCAGGGACTTGCTCTTTTGCACAACTTCGTGCACTGGAATGGTTGTACCTGAGGCTAAAGCAACAAATCAGTTAATCGGCACCCAGACCCATGTTGTTGATTCCAGCAATTGATATTAAGCAAGGCCGTTGTGTTCGCCTGCGGCAGGGCAACATGGACGAGGAAACGGTTTTCGACGACGATCCTGTGAAGGCGGCCGAGCGCTGGGTCAGTCAGGGTGCACAGCGGCTCCATATCGTTGATCTCGATGGGGCGACAGAAGGCCGTCCGGCCAATGCAAAACTCATTCAGCGTATCAGTGACGCGTATCCCGACATTCGAATTCAGGTGGGTGGGGGGATTCGAGATGAAGAAACAGTCGAGGCCTATTTGGAAACCGGCATTCGATATGTGATTATCGGCACGCAGGCAGTAAATGAGCCCCATTTTGTTAGCGACCTGTGTACGGAATTTCCGGGTCATATCATGGTGGGACTGGACGCCCGTGATGGCCAGATCGCAACCGATGGTTGGTCAAAACTCTCCGGTCATGATGTGATTGACACGGCACAGCACTTTGAACACGATGGTGTTGAGGCGATCATCTACACGGATATCGAACGCGATGGCATGCTCAGTGGTGTCAATGTGGAAGCGACGGTGCGACTCGCTGAGTCTGTGCGGATCCCGGTCATTGCTTCCGGGGGAATCCGGGATACCGAGGATATCCGGCGTTTGGGTGAGTGTGCGGAGTCCGGCATCCAAGCGGTGATCACGGGCCGTGCAATTTACGAAGGAACACTCGACTATCGGGAAGGTCAGGCCTTAGCACAGAGCTACGCTGAGGTATTCTGAATCGTGGGTCTTGCGAAACGGATTATTCCCTGTCTTGATGTCGATCAGGGTCGGGTGGTGAAGGGCATCAACTTTGTCGATATTCGTGATGCGGGTGACCCGGTCGAAATTGCACGGCGCTACGATGAACAGAAAGCTGATGAAATTACGTTCCTGGATATCACCGCGAGTTCTGATCATCGACATACCATGGTTGACATGGTTCGATCAGTCGCGGGAGAGGTTTTTATACCGCTGACAGTAGGAGGTGGTATTCGGGAAGTTGCTGATATTCACACAATGCTGCAAGCCGGTGCTGACAAGGTGTCGATCAATACCGCCGCTGTCAAGCGGCCGGGCGTAGTTAAAGAGGCCAGTAAGTACTTTGGCGCACAGTGTATTGTGGTTGCTATTGATGCCAAGCGTAAAGATGATCGTTGGCAGGTGTTCACCCATGGCGGCCGCAGCGCAACGGGAATGGACGCTATCGATTGGGCACGGCAGGTCGCGGATATGGGTGCTGGTGAGATATTGCTGACCAGCATGGACCGTGACGGGACCCGTGACGGTTTTGATATCGAACTCACTTGTGCGGTATCACGCGCAGTGTCCATACCGGTGATCGCCTCTGGCGGTGTCGGTACACTGGACCACCTGGTCGAGGGCATTGTTGACGGCGGCGCCGATGCCGTACTGGCAGCCAGTATCTTTCACTTTGGCGAGTACACCATTGACCAGGCGAAGGTGTATATGGCTGAGCGGGGCATAGAGGTAAATCGAGAATAATATGATTTAGGCCCAGATCGTCCCGACAGCTAACGCATCGCCAGGTTTTACCAGTACCTCCAACTGCAGAACAACCGATACAGAATCTGATACAGGTACCCAGGTTGAAGACGACTAGAAAAGGATGAAATCCGGGTCACCGAGTGCTGAATAGGGAGCTATGGCTGCTTAGTGCAGACGTTTGACGGGTAGTTTTACGTGGATTTTTCGAAAAAGGGTTATTATTCAACTATCAGGGTGCGCTCCATCGGTGGGTTCGGGCAAGTCGCAACCCTGTCGAGATGGCAGATTAAAAAGAGGAGAATCACATGGGTGTTGGAGGCATAAGTATTTGGCAGCTGCTGATCGTACTGGTCATTGTGCTGTTGTTGTTTGGTACCAAGAAGCTGCGCAACATGGGTGGTGACCTGGGTGGCGCAATCAAAGGGTTCCGCAGTTCAATGAAAGAGGTCAAGGGTGGGGACAGTGACAGCGACAGCGAGGATTCCGAGGCGGCGGATCAGCAGGCTGAAGCGTCCCAGGATGACCTTGCCGATGCGCAGGCGACTGAGGACGTGAAGACGGAAAAAGTCTGACCGTTTTCTGAGGCAGCATCATGTTTGACGTCGGATTTTCCGAGGTCGTAATCATTGCGATTATCGCCCTCGTGATTTTGGGCCCCGAGCGGCTGCCCAAAGTCGCACGCACGCTCGGTTTCTGGGTCGGGAAAGCCCGCAGGATGGTTGCTGACGTCAAGTCCGACATTGATCGGGAGATGCGCGAGAGTGAACTGGCCGACCTTCGCAAGCTAGGCAACGAAATCAGTGACGTGAAAAATGAATTCCAGAGTGTTGCTGGAGAGGTTGCCGATGACAGCGGTGTGGAGTCGGTCGTCGAGTCCATCAAAAAGTCAGCCGATGATATTCAATCGTCAGTGACCGATGTCACAGCAACCGACGATTCGGCTCAGTCGGCAGAAAACGAGTCTCCCGTGGATGACACCACAGACACTTCCCAGATCAAAGACAAAAAGACCCCTACGCCCTGACCGATTAGACCATGGCTGAACCGAGCAATCGACCCGGAGATGAGGCAACGACGTTTATGTCCCACCTGCTGGAGCTGCGGAATCGCATCATGCGCGGTGGGGCCTCTATTCTGATTGTGTTCCTGATCGCGGCACCGTTCGCAAACGATCTTTATGAGTATCTGGCGGCCCCATTGATGGAGGCGTTGCCGGAAGGGAACAGCATGATCTCGACCGAGCCTCACGGACCGTTTTTCGTGCCGTTCAAGTTCGCTTTCGCGTTAGCAGCAGCGGTCGCCATGCCCTATCTGCTGTATCAGCTGTGGGCGTTTGTGGCCCCGGGGCTCTATCGTCACGAAAAACGGTTGGCAATACCCCTGCTGGTGTCCAGCAGTATCCTGTTTTACCTCGGTATATTGTTTGCTTACTACGCAGTTTTTCCGCTTATTTTTGCTTTTTTTACCAGTACCGCACCCGAAGGGGTGTTGGTGATGACCGACATCAATGCCTACCTCAGTTTTGTGCTGAAGCTATTTTTCGCCTTTGGCCTGGCGTTCGAGGTGCCGGTTGCAACCGTGTTGATGGTCAAGGTCGGTATGACCACACCGGATAGTTTGGCCAGCAAGCGGCCTTACATCATTGTGGGTGCATTTTTGGTGGGTATGGTGTTGACGCCGCCCGATATTTTTTCACAAACCATGCTGGCCGTGCCGGTTTGGTTGCTGTTTGAAGTGGGGTTGTACTGTTCACGCTTGATCAAATCCAAGGAGACCCAAGAAGCTGAGTCTGCACAGGACCTTAATGATCAAGAAGCCTGAACCCGGAGCAGGTCGTCGTCTAGCAAAAGACCCCACCGCCCGTTAATTTAATCTGTTACCGAGCAGTCTATTGGCACTGAAACTTTGGACGGTGTCACACCACGAAGGATGTTAACGACGTAGCGCTGATGAAATCAGAGCCGAGAATCTGGAGTTTTAATCTCCATCGTGGTGACTGTCTGGCCGGAAAATACCAGGTGGTCACCTTGCTGGGTGCGGGATGGGAAGGTGAGGTCTACCTGGTTTGTGAGCGCGGTACCGGTATTGAGCGCACGGTAAAAATATTTTTTCCACAGCGAAACCCGCATGACCGTGCCTTGCGTTTTTATGCCAGGAAACTGCACAAATTGCGGCACTGTCCTGTGGTGATCCAGTATCACACCCGAGATACCTTTGTCTACGAGGGCACCAAAGTGTCTTTTTTGTTGTCAGAATTTGTCGAAGGCGAATTGCTGCAGGATTTTTTGAAACGGCAACGTGGTCGCAGGCTTTCTCCATTCCAAGGCGTGCACCTGTTACATGCCCTTGCAATCGGTATTGAGTCTATTCACAACCTAGGTGACTATCATGGCGATCTGCATACCGACAACATCATCGTGCTGAGATATGGTCTGGGATTCGACCTCAAACTGCTGGACATGTTCCACTGGGGGGCCCCCAATGCAGAGAACATTCAACATGACGTGTACGATCTCATTCGTATTTTCTACGATGCTATCGGTGGGCAGCGCCACTATGCGCGGCAACCGCAGGAGGTTAAAGACATCTGCAGAGGGCTTAAGCGCACACTGATTGCACAGAAATTTCGCAGTGCCGGGAAACTGCGCCGTCACCTGGAAACTATGGAATGGATGTGAAAAGGAGGCCTGTCTGACGTCTGCTTCTCTTGCGGGTATGCCGTTCGTGACCTGTGGTACGGATCTTGATGATCCCCTGACTATCGCGTGCCAGGTTGGCCAGGCGGTGGTGTACTCTCATCGATCGACAACGGGACACAAAGGCAATGAGGACGCGGTCGGGGTGTTTGACTGGGGGGACGGGAAGCTGTTGCTGGCGGTCGCTGATGGGGTCGGTGGTCTGCCCGGCGGTGCCGCCGCGGCCAGGCGGGTTATAGAAACACTGCGCAACGCACCTGCTGGCGAGCACGAAGATCCCGTCGGTTACTTGTTAGATAATGCCAACGATTCAATACGTCAGGACCAGTCCATAGGTGCGACAACGCTCTCGGCTGTTCTGATCCAGAACAAACGGTTCACCAGTTACCACGCCGGAGATTCCACGACACTCGTGGTCGGTCAGCGCGGCCGGATCAAGTTTCAGAGCGTTTGTCATTCTCCGGTCGGGGTCGCTCAGGCCCGCGGGGAACTCAGCGAACGAGCCGCCTTGTTTCATCCTCAGCGACATTTAGTCAGCAACATGGTCGGTAATGAGGCGTTCTGGGTTGAACGCTCAGCTTGTTATGAATTGGCCACTTTCGACACGATTGTGATTGCAAGTGACGGGTTGTGGGATAATTTTTTCAGTGATGAAATCATTGAGATTGTTCGCCAAGGGCCGTTGGCACAGGTGGGGAGACGACTGGCCCGTTCAACGCGGCAGCGTATGTTCATGGCAGAGGATAATGTGCCGTCCAAACCCGATGATCTGAGTTTTGTGCTGTATCGCCGACAAACTTGAGTGATAAATTGACGGCGAGGCCAGTCTTAGAAGTGTCTCATTAAAAGTTGAACCTGATTGAATTGTGGCGTCGGTGTCATTTAGCCGTCACAAGAGATTATGTGTCTGAATTAACCAGCTGGGAGTACATTGCATTCGGACTGATCTTCCTGTGGAGTGGATTTGTCCTATCCGAGCTGGGTTTTTTAGGGTGCAGCACTGGCCTTGCCGCTGCGGTTTGCTTGCGCCAGGTGTCGCGCCAGAACTTGCGGGAAACCTTGATCGTTCTGTGGCGGATTCTGGTGGTGTTCAAGATGAGCGCTTTTGTTTATAGCGGCGTTGACCTGCAACTGCTACACCAAGTTTGGCTATTGCCCTGCGCCGCAATCGGTCATGTCATGGGTTTGAAGGTCCATCAGAAACTTCTCACCAGCACGGGTAATCTATTCATGCGCCTGCTGGGCAGAGCTACTGGCGGTAACCTTGGTCGGAGTGTGGCTAAATTTTCTGTGACGGCTTTCATACCGGGTTGCGCGGTATAATCTTCGCCCCTTTTAATCATCGTGTGACACTTTGTGACAGATCCCCTCAAAACGGCAGTCGAGACATTGCTTGAGCCCTCTGGACTTGACCGCACCGATATAGACGGCCTGCTGGCGAGAATGATGTCGCATCAGCTGGACTACGCGGATCTTTATTTTCAATACAGCCGTCACGAGGCCTGGTCACTGGAAGACGGCGCTGTCAAATCCGGCAGTCGAAGTACCGATCAAGGTGTCGGTGTGCGGGCAATCAGCGGTGAGAAGACCGGTTTTGCCTATTCGGATGAGATTCAGCTGCCAGTGCTGACGCAGGCTGCGAATGCCGCACGGGCCATCGCACAGGCAGGCGATGACGCAACCCAGGCGGTCGATCGTCAAAGTAATGCCGGCACTGCGTTATACACTTCGGCCGATCCGCTCGCGACGCTGGAAGAAAAATCAAAGATAAAGCTGCTGGAAAAAGTTGAAGCCGAAGCGCGACGGCAAGACCCCCGCGTGAATCAGGTGATGGCGAGCCTCGCCGGATCCCACGAAGTGATGCTGGTGGCCCGCCACGATGGCAGTCTGGTCGCCGATGTGCGGCCCCTGGTCCGGCTCAATGTGACGGTGATCGTCGAGAGTGAGGGCCGTCGTGAACAGGGCAGCGCCGGCGGCGGCGGCCGATTTGGCTACAACTGGTTTATGGAAGCCGAACGCGCTGAGGAATTTGCCCGCGACGCGGTACGTCAGGCGCTGATCAATCTGGAAGCCACAGATTCTCCCGCTGGCACCATGACCGTGGTTCTGGGGCCAGGCTGGCCCGGTATTCTATTGCACGAAGCAATTGGTCACGGTCTCGAGGGAGATTTCAACCGAAAACGAACATCGGCGTTTTCCGGACGGGTCGGTGAACAGGTAGCCTCTACACAGTGTACCGTGGTTGACGACGGGACATTGCCAGACCGCCGGGGATCATTGTCGGTAGATGATGAGGGGACCCCCACGGCCTCTACGGTGCTCATCGAAAATGGCATTCTCAAAGGTTATATGCAGGACACACTCAATGCGCGTCTGATGGGGGTGAACACGACTGGCAACGGCCGCCGGGAATCGTACGCCCATTTGCCGATGCCGCGTATGACCAATACCTATATGCTGGCCGGCGAGCATGATCCTGGAGAAGTCATCGAATCTGTCAGTAATGGGCTGTACGCGGTCAATTTCGGTGGTGGGCAGGTCGATATCACGTCCGGCAAGTTTGTGTTTTCGGCCAGCGAGGCTTATCTCATTGAAAACGGAAAAGTCACGACACCGGTCAAGGGTGCAACCCTGATCGGGAATGGCCCCGATGTATTGTCGCGAGTATCGATGGTCGGGAATGATCTTGCCCTGGATTCGGGTGTCGGCACCTGTGGCAAGGAGGGACAGAGCGTACCTGTGGGTGTCGGTCAGCCCACCCTAAAGATCGACGGCCTGACGGTTGGTGGCGTTGAAGTTTGATCGGCTGTAGAAAGAAGCAACCTCAGTGAATAAAAGCATCGAACCTGCAGCACCTGAGTCAAGCCGACTCGATCCGTCAGACCTTGGCCATGTGGTCGAGACGACTCTGGCCGAAGCAACGAGACGGGGTGCGAGTGGGGCAGAAGCGGCTGCTGCCCTGAGCCAGGGATTGTCTGTCAATGTCCGCATGGGCGAGCTTGAAACCGTAGAGCATACCCGCGACCGAAGTCTGATCATCACAGTTTATTTTGAACAACGAACCGGAAGTGCCAGCACGTCTGACTATTCGCCAGCGTCGGTTAAAGATACAGTCCAGGCCGCCTGTAGGATCGCTGAATATACTGAGGCTGATCCGTGCAATGGGCTGGCCGATCCGGATCGTCTGGCGATGGACTTTCCCAATCTGGATCTTTTCCATCCCTGGAATCCATCGGTCGATGATGCTCGCGACATGGCACTGGAGTGTGAGCAAACGGCCATCGATCATGATCGGCGAATTGAAAACTCTGAAGGAGCTTCGGTCAGCTCTCATGAAGGACACGAGGTTTATGCCACCACCGGTGGCTTCTGGGGAGAGATTCGAAAGACCCGGCACGGGCTGAGTTGTTCGGTAATTGGTCGGGACGACAGCGGGATGCAGCGGGATTACTGGTTCAGTTCATCACGACAGGCCGCACAACTGGACAAACCGGATGTCGTGGGTCTGGAGGCTGCCAGGCGAACAGTCCGGCGACTCGATGCTCGGAAAATCGACACCTGCCAGGTACCCGTGATTTTCGAAGCACCGGTTGCCTCTAGTCTGATATCCCATTTCGTCGGGGCGATCAGCGGTGGTGCGCTCTACCGCAAGGCGTCGTTTCTGCTGGACCAGGTCGGTCAGCGGGTTTTCCCGGATTTTGTACAGATCTACGAACAACCGCTGCTCAAGTGCGCCATGGGCAGTGCCGCTTACGACAGCGAAGGTGTCACCACCTCGGCTGACAATGTTGTTACCAATGGTGTGCTGCAGCGTTACTTGCTGGGATCCTACTCTGCGCGGCGCCTTGGGCTCGAGACGACTGGTAATGCGGGGGGTATTCACAATCTTACCGCCGAGTCAGGAGACCAGGATCTGGCCAATCTGATCGGTGGCCTGGAAAAGGGGTTGCTGGTAACCGAGCTGATTGGTTTTGGCGTCAATATGGTCACTGGGGACTATTCCCGCGGTGCCGCCGGCTTCTGGATTGAGAACGGTCAGATCCAATATCCGGTTGAGGAAGTGACAGTTGCCGGCAACCTTAAAGAAATCTTCAGCGGCTTGTGCGCGATTGGCAAGGATGTGGATACGCGGCGCAACATACGCTGCGGTTCGATATTGATCGATGGACTGACTGTTGCCGGCGACTGATCGCCTGAAATAAATCAGAATCGATCCGCAGGTAGGCCTGCTGTTACAGGTTTTTTGAGATTTAATGCCGCTGTGGCACAATACCTTACCTGACTTACCTGACAAGTCACTTAAATTAGTTTTGGCGGTCGTCTACGGTTGCCCACCCATCTGTATACAGACCGTGTCGGTCAGGCTTTCCGATTGTCTACGGGGAAAGACCTATGGACAACACACTCCAGTTCATCAGTACGCAATGGCATCATCTGGGGGCTTTCTTTGCCTTTGATCCTGTGCTGTTGTCAGAGCCTGGCATAGTTTTTCGGCTGGTTCTCCTGGTGGTTTTGTTGTGCGGATCGGCTTTTTTTTCGGGTTCGGAAACGGCGCTCTTTTCACTGTCGCGCCTGGACCTGCAACAACTGCGCCGAGAGCGCAATCCACACGCCGAGACATTGCACGCACTGCTGGATCAGCCGCGCAGGCTGATTATTTCTATTCTCACTGGCAACGAACTGATCAACATCGCGGCCACTGTGAATGCTGCTGGCATTTTCGTGACCTTGTACGGTCCCGACCGCGCTGGTGTGGTCGGGATTCTGGTGATGGTTTCACTGGTGCTGCTGTTCGGTGAGGTGACGCCCAAGACCCTTGCTGTTGTTAACCCCGTGCGTTTCACGACTCGCATCGTTGCGGTACCGATGGACTCATGGGTACGGCTTGTTTCTCCGCTGCGCCGGATCATTCGCTTTGCCTCGGACCGGTTGACAACGTGGATAGTCGGAGAAGACAAAGGTGCCGAGAACATACTGAATATCGATGAGTTTCTGACGCTGGTTGAGCAGGTCGCACAGGGGGGTGAGCTCGATGCCACAGAACGCGCCCTGATCAATAATCTTCTGGAGGCGAACGAAACAGAGATCGTTGAGATCATGACACCACGTACCCGCACCAATTTTCTGAACGTCAAGATGGGTGTCGTCGAGATGGTGGAGCAGTTCCGGTCTTACCGTCACACCAGGGTGCCGGTCTTTAGTGTTCATCGGGATAACCTGGTTGGATTCTTGCACGCCGAAGACGTGCTGAGCCTATTGGCAGAAGGTAAATCACTGGCAGACCTGACGCCCATGGAAATTCTGCACCCCCCCGTGGTGGTGCCGCTGACCAAGAAAGTCGACGAGATGTTTGACTTTTTCCGGGAGAACGGTGTGCGGGCTGCGGTCTGCCTGAACGAGTTTGGGGGTGTCGAGGGGTTCATTACCGTCTATGACGTGTTGTCCTTTATTTTTGGTGACATCAGTGGTGAAACCCGAGGCAGCGAGCTCTATCAGGAACAGGACATCAATATCTACGAAGTGCCGGGCGAGATGAAACTGACCGATTTCAATAATCTCACCCACTTTGGCCTGGAAGACCCACGGATGACCACGATTGGTGGAGTGGCATTTCGGTATCTCGACCGCCTGCCCAGGATCGGTGACCGGGTGGTGGTGGAGGATGTTGCTTTGACGGTTCTTGAAATGGATGCTCACCGAGTCTCTCGCGTCCGCGTTGCCAAAGTGTCGGCAGAAGGCGATCTGGGTTCATCAGCGCCTGCTGAAGCAGAGGACAGTTTGATAAGCCCAGAAGCGACCGATACAACGGGTACGGCCCGGGTATCCGGCCGGACGGTCACATTCAGAGCAACAGCCGAAGAGGGGTCTTCTGATTCGACAGCAGACACGGTGTCTGAAACAACAGCTGAATCAGTGACTACGGGCGCGACTCAATCGGACCCTGTAGAAAAAGCTGATCCGAATCCGAAATCCAGGCCAAAGGTACGGATCGTAAGCTGAGGATACTGAAGTGGACATCGCATTGACATTGTTATTTCTGCTTGTGCTGTTGATCCTGAAAGGGTTCTTTTCAGGTGCAGAGATGGCGTTAGTGAATTCGGACAAGGTCAAGCTCAATGCCAAAGCCAATCAGGGCCATCGAGGGTCTCAGTTGGTGTTGAAGCAGTTTCGGGCGCCGGATACCTTGCTGGGGACTACTCTGGTGGGCACTAATATCTGCACTGTGACGCTGACCACCCTGGGTACCCTGCTCGTGATTCGACTGGTAGGGGGTCATGGCGACTGGATCGCCTTTCTGATCCTCACACCGCTGCTCCTGATTCTGGGTGAGATCGTACCCAAAAGTATTTATCAGCAGAAATCCGACACCATTGCACCGATCGCGATCTATCCGTTACGGATCTTTCAGATCTTGCTGTATCCAGTGATCTTTCTTTTCTCCAGAGCAGCGCGACTTTTTGTCAGGGGTATTGGCGGTCACCGGGCTGACCAGAACGTCTTTATGACCCGCGAACAGATTCGCTCTGTAGTCGAAATGGCTGAGAGAACATCCAGTGTTGATGCCTTTGATCGGGGTCGTATTCGCAGTGTCATCCGTTTTGCTGAGACGACCGTCGGTGAGGCGATGATCCCGGTTGCCGAAATCACAGCGATTAATCACAACAAGTCAACACGCCGTGCGGTGGCCATGGTGCGTAACCGGGGTTATAACCGTTTGCCGGTCTATCGGCGCAACATCAGCAACATTGTCGGTATTGTGACAATCACGACCTGGGACATGATGGACGCAGACTTGATCGAGCGACCATTGTCTGACCTGGTTCGTCCGGCACTGTATGTATCACCGCGCCAGACGATCGACCAGTTGCTGCCGCTGTTACGCAAGCGCGACGATCATATGGCCGTAGTGGTTGATGAGTTCGGGTCGGCGGTCGGTATGATCACCATGGAAGATATCATCGAAGAAGTGGTCGGTGAGATCGATGTGGGCTACGATTTTGACGAATACACACCCCGCAAGCGTCACCAGTTTGAACAGGTTGACGACAGCATATATGTCATGGACGCACGGGTGCCGATATCAGAGGCCAACGATGTTCTGGGTGCGGCACTCTCGGATCGGGAAAGCCACACGGTAGGTGGTCTGGTTACTGTGCGTTTACGGCGAATACCGGTGGTGGGTGACGCTATCGAAGAATCAGGGTGGTTAATTACAGTTGAAGACGCCAACGACCGTTCGGCGCTTCGTCTGCGGCTGGAACCTGCTTAAACCGGCCTGATGTCTGACTTACTTCTCCGCCGAAAGATAGCAGATCCATGCGGCGTCGGCTTCACCGGTTTTGGTGGGCGTATAGACGCCGTCTCCTTCGCCTGATTTCCGCTCGGTACCTTCCCAATACACCTGTGTTCGGGCGAACCCGGCTTCTGTAAGCAACTCCTGTAGCTCCGGCAGAGTCCACAGACGCCAGTCGTACGCAAAAGCTCGATTTATCTTCGACCCGTCCGGGAACGTAAAGTGGATGTAGCAGAGAATATCGCCAGTCACAGGTTGGTATCGAGCCTGATCCCAAACGTAAGTGAAGTCATCATGTTCGGTCTCTTCCTCCATTTCTCGATAAGTTTCGTAACCGCCGAAAGCATCCAGGAAAAATACTCCATCACCGACCAGAGCTGTGTAAACCTGGCCAAAGTAGTTGCGAAGCTGGCTCCTCGTTTTAAAAATCTGATAACTGAAGTTCATCGCCAAAACCATATCCGCAGGTGGCACGTCGACTGTCAGAACGTCATCGTTGAGTAGGTGTATTCGGCTTGCCGCATCATCATTCAGTTTTGCGATATTATGTTTCTCACCCCACCGTATTACCTTTTTGTCCAGGTCCACAGCGTAAGCCTGATTGTCGTCACGGCGCTGCACCCACTCGCAGCTGGTGTTGGCTGTACCGCAAAAATCCTCACGTAAAATTCGTGCTGTTCGGCTGCGTAAAGACTGAAAGGTTTCGTCGACCATGTCGATTTCTGCTTCCACACACTGCACTGCTTTCTCATACAGCACATAGCGATCAGCCTGGTTAGCCAGTGTTGTACCTTTGCCTTTTTGATTTTTTTGGTGTTTGTTTTTACGACTCATAACGAAGTGATTTCGGGCTCACGTATAAGCCTATAGTTGCCTCAGGATTGGCCTGTCTTCAGGTTGTGGTCCCGCAGGCTGTTGGAAATACTGCGCATAATCATGGCCAAAGCATCGATAAGATTATCGTTAATAATGATCGAAAGGTTCGCGGTCTTCGCTTCTGCAAGCAGTGATGTTTGAAGCTCCCAGATAGCGTCGAAACTTTCCAGATATCGATCTGCTCTTCGGTCCTGCGAGCTTTTTGATCGCCCTTGGAACTGACGCTGGAGCTGTTTCTTGTTGGTGACCCCGAGAATGATCTGGATCACAATGGCATTGGTGTCGTGCGGGATTTTGTTGATCAGACTCGGCCGAACATGCACACCTTCAAGCAAAAGTGAGACGTTTTCCCGTAAAGCCCGCTGCAGAACGGCCTCAGCTGCCACTTCAACCAGGTCCGCCTGACGATGATAGCCATCGATCACGCGTTTGCTGCCGGAAGCATGTTCCTGATGCTTCGGTAACGCCTTCCAGGCATTAAAACTGGATTCATGTAGTTCCGGCATCAACTGTACAGCGACCATCGTCCGCATGACTTCCCGCAGCATATCTGTGGACTGGTAGCGGGTTATATTAAAACGTGTCGCAATTTCCGCTGAAAGCGTACTTTTACCGACACCCGCCGTACCGCCAATCATGATGATCAGCGGCTGGTCCGACTTCAAGAAATAGTGCCAGGCTGTGTAGTTGTCGGCGAACTTGTCGCCGGCCTCCTCGCGCAGAATGTTAACGGTATAGTCACGCAGCACATCCCGATCTATTTTTGTCTGGCGAAGCTCGAGCAAACCATCATGGATTTTATGCGTCAGCCGTTCCGCTTCTTCCATGTGCAAGCCGCAGATTTCCAGGCGTCGCTGGTGCAGGTTGCGTGAGAACCATTCCTCATAGCCAGCTGTGTCGCGAACCAATATCCATGCTGCATCCCGCTGGCCTGTAATGTAACTGTGTGTAGCGTTCGGGCCGAACTGCGCGCTAAGCAAAGTTGAAGTCTTATCGAGGATCTGTTTTGTTGAAATATTTTCGTCCTGATCAAAAGTATCTCGAACCTCGCACGCGATCTGATAGGCATCACTAAAAGAAAGCCCCGCTTTTTGCAGCGATCGGGTCAATATCCCTCGTAGAAACGGTTGGGCAGCACCGTCTTGATTGGTGACGTTGATCGTAGACACAAGCGTGTTTCGATTCTTAATCCGTAGTGGAGCCAGGGTTCAGGTACAGATTCTACAGATTCTTTACAAACCAGACGCACAGACAGTGCAATACCGTATCTCGGCACTTACCTGTATCGAGATTGAGTTGCCCTGAAAACGATGAATCAGGCGCGTTAAAACTGATCCTTTGACGACAAACATGAACCACCAACAGACGTTTGTCTAGAGCATAACCCGGCCGAAGTCCAACAGGGGTTGGACTACAATTTTGAGCACAACCATCAATACGATGAAAACCGCGATGGGCGATAGATCCAGACCGCCGGTACCAGGCAGCAGACGCCGGAAGGTCTTCAGCACGGGCTCAGTAAAGGTGTGAATCAAACGCAATAACGGCGTATATCCGGTACCACTGAACCAGCTCAGAATGGTGCGAATAAAAATAGAGAATATAAAGATGTAGATCGCAAGTTTAAGAAGTTCACCCACACTGAGGAGTACAAGCCCGACTATAGCGGGGTACTGACCAGCCAACAGATTGATGCCGGTGATTCGACACATCTCCAGAATCAGCAGCAGCACCACCGCAGCAGTATCGATGCCGGGGAGACTGGGTACGATCCGGCGCAGTCGAACCAGCGGCGGGTTGCTGAGTTTAACGACTGCCTGTGATATGGGGTTATAGTAGTCTGCGCCTGTCAGCTGAAACAGGAACCGCAGCATCACAATGAGGGTATACAGGCCAATGACGGTGTCGACCAGGAACATACCTGTATTACTGGCGTAATCGGTCCGCATCATTATTCTCCCAGCAGTTTGGCGAGTTCTACAGAACGCTCGCGTGCAGCATGCACCGCACGGATCAGGATCTCTTCACAACCATTTTTGTCCAGCATTTCAACGGCAGCCTGTGTTGTACCGCCAGGAGACGTCACCCGCCTGCGGAGTTCTGTTAGTGATTCGCCTGATGCGAGCGCCAGCTGCGCAGCGCCCAGGGCAGTCTGGAGCGTCAGTTGTCTGGAAGCGTCCGGGTTCAGCCCACCTTCCTGAGCAGCCTTGACCATCGCATCCATCAGGTAGAAAAAATAAGCCGGACCACTTCCAGAAACGGCAGTGACGGTGTCGATCAAGGATTCCTCATCGACCCACACCGCAATACCAATGGCTTCCATGATCTTCTGGGCCTGGACACGCTGGCTCTTGCTGACCCGGTGGTTAGCGTACATCCCCGATGCGCCGTTGCCGGTCAGTGCCGGGGTGTTGGGCATGACGCGGATCAGCGGTAATGGACTACCCGCCCACGATTCGATACTGGCAATAGGGATTCCTGCAGCAATGGACACGACCAGTGGTTGTCGTTGAAGCAGGCTCTCAGCGATATCCTCTACGGCACACCGCATGACCTGGGGCTTCACTGCGAGCACCAGGATATCTGCGACGCGGGCCGCATCGGTATTGTCGGCACAGGTCTGTATCGAAAAATCCTCGGCAAGCGCCCGTCGGATGCTGTCATCCGGGTCCGAGACAATCATGCTTTCGGGTGCTATGCCGGATTTGATCAATCCACCGACCAGGCTTCTTGCCATATTGCCGCCACCAATTAAACCCAGCCGTTGATCAGTCATGGGCTGTGTGCCAATGGTTTCGTGTTGTTGCGCTTATGGCCGTCATTTGGCATCACTGTCGTGGCCCAAAGATGGCAGTGCCAATCCGGACATGGGTTGCCCCTTCTGCAATTGCGGCATCCATATCGTCGGTCATCCCCATTGACAGGCAGTCCAATGGAAGACCTTTGCTTCGAAGGTGATTTTGCAGATCGAAAAGCATTCGAAACACTCGGCGCTGGGTGTCGAAGTCGGTGGCGGGTTTTGGGATTGCCATCAGACCACACAGACGAATTTGCGGTAGTGCGAGCACGTTGTTGACAAGATCTTCGAGGTGGTCGGCCGTGACGCCTGATTTTGTCTGTTCTTCCTGAAGGTTGACCTGCAGAAAGAGGTTCAGCGGTCCGCGACTCTGGGGTCGCATCGCTGAAAGACGCCGCGCTATTTTAAGCCGATCGATACTGTGTACCCAGTCAAAATTAGCGGCAATATCACGACATTTGTTGCTCTGGATGGTGCCAATAAAATGCCAGGATAGCCCCATGTCCGCCAGTACCTGAATTTTATCAACTGCTTCCTGGACCTGGTTCTCCCCAAAATCTCGTTGTCCCAGGTTCGCCACTGCACGCACCTCGTCCGCCGACCGGGTTTTGCTGACGGCCACCAGTGTGACACTGCCGTTGGGACGGCTGAATCTTTTTCCAGCTGCACCGATCGCTGAGCACACTTGGCTATAACGTGCTGCGAGATCGGTATGACAGTCTATGTTTGTGCGTACAGCAGGTTTCATGGGGCCATTTCAGTTGGCGTAAGGTGTTGTGACCACGTCTAAAATATCTAACTTGGAAGACGCAGTGCCGTAAAATCCGGACTTAAGGGTGTAATGTGGGATTATAGGCGACGCGAAACCGCTTAGGGGTCGGTTCCGCGGCGGTTCTACGAACTGAGGGGGACACTCATGGATCTGTCTGAACTCTTGGGGTTTGCGGTCAAAAACGGTGCGTCTGATATTCATGTGTCGTCAGGACTGCCGCCACTGATCCGGATCGACGGAGAAATCCGTCGGATCAAAGTGGATCCGCTAGATGATCATGCGGTGCTCGATATGATCACGGGCATTATGCTGGATCATCAGCGCAAGGAATTCGAGGAACGCTGGGAGTGTGATTTTGCATTCGAGATTCCGAACGTTGCGCGCTTTCGGGTCAATGCGTTCAATCAAGCGCGAGGGCCCGCGGCGGCTTTTCGAGTCGTTCCACGCGAAGTACAGACGCTGGATGCGATTAATGCGCCGGCTGTGTTTAAGGAACTGGCTGATCGGCCACGCGGTCTCGTGCTGGTGACAGGGCCCACCGGGTCCGGGAAATCGACCACGTTGGCCGCGATAATCGACTACATCAATGCCAATCGTCAGGCCCACATCCTGACCCTTGAGGATCCAATCGAGTTCGTGCATCAGAGCAAGAACTGTCTGATCAACCAACGCGAAGTGGGCCGCCACACGCAGAGTTTCAGTGCAGCGCTAAGATCTGCGCTGCGTGAAGATCCAGATGTTATCCTGGTGGGTGAGATGCGGGATGTGGAAACGATCGGTCTTGCATTGACTGCTGCGGAAACCGGTCACCTCGTATTTGGTACGCTTCACACCTCGTCAGCCGCGAAGACGGTCGACAGAATTATCG
Source organism: Gammaproteobacteria bacterium (assembly GCA_022450155.1). Classification (NCBI taxonomy): domain Bacteria; kingdom Pseudomonadati; phylum Pseudomonadota; class Gammaproteobacteria; species Gammaproteobacteria bacterium. The sequence continues at coordinate 180,949 of JAKUQR010000004.1, forward strand.
ATGTATTTCCAGCCGATCAGCAGAACATGGTCCGGACGATGCTGTCGGAGTCACTCGAGGCAGTGGTGGCACAGCGGTTGCTAAAAAAAACTGAAGGGGGAAGATGTGCTGTCTACGAAATCATGATCGGCACACCGGCAATCCGTAACCTGATACGTGAGGCCAAGGTGCCTCAGATCTACGGGATGATACAGGTCGGTCGACAATTCGGAATGGTGACGATGGACCAGTCGCTTGATGCTCTGGTAACGCAGAATTTGATTTCTGCTGACAGCGCAAAGTCCATTGCGGTTGAGTCAGGAAATTTCGAAACCCAAGGTGGCGCGGGATGATCACTCTAAAAGATCTGGGTGTTTGAAGATGACGATGTATGACCTGTTCCGGTTGGTGGTGAAGCAAAACGCCTCGGACTTATTTATTTCGGTGGGCGCACCACCGAGCTTGAAAATAGATGGCCAGGTTCTCCCCATCAAGACGGATCCATTAACACCTGATGTAGCGCAGGATCTGGTGTTCTCGATTATGAGCGAAGCGCAACGTGCCGAATTCGAGTTAGACAACGAACTCAACTTTGCGGTGACACCGGCAGACATAGGCCGGTTCCGAATCAATGTTTTTCGGCAGCGTAATCACGTCGGACTGGTTGCACGTCGGATCAGCAGTGAGATTCCCAGCCTTGAAGCGCTTGGACTGCCAGTGGCAACACTCGAGAAGATCGCGATGACCAAGATTGGTCTGGTTCTCTTTGTGGGCGGCACCGGTACCGGCAAGACAACAACCCAGGCGGCGATGGTCGGATACCGCAATCAGCATACACGCGGGCATATCATCACCATAGAAGATCCAATTGAATTTGTTCACGATCATATTAAGTGCATCGTGGATCAGCGTGAGGTGGGCGTAGATACAGAATCTTTCGACACCGCGCTCGTCAATGCAATGCGGCAGGCGCCGGATCTGATTCAGATCGGCGAGATTCGTGACTCAGAGACGCTGCGTTCGGCCCTGGTGTTTGCCGACACGGGTCACCTGTGTTTTGCGACCCTACATGCTACCAATGCCTATCAGGCGCTCGAAAGAATCATTACCCTATATCCCGGTGGGGAAAGAGACTCGTTGCTGATGGATCTTTCCATGAATCTGTGTGCGGTCGTTTCGCAGAGACTCGTGCCTAGAAAAGACGGATCAGGGCACGTGGCTGCGGTGGAGATTCTGCGCAATCTGCCCTGGTTTCGGGATCTCATTACCAAGGGAGAGATCGATCACTTGCAGGAAGCGATGGAGCGCTCCTCGACGGACGGTGTCGTCACTTTCGATCAATCCCTTTATGAACTCCACCAGAATGGTCAGATCTCACTGGAGGAAGCATTACGACATGCCACCTCCGAGAACAACCTTCGCCTCAGGATTCAACTCGAAGGCAACGAGGCGAAAGATCGCCAGGAGATCGGCTCGACACTGCACAAAGTTGAGTTCTGATCCGGGGTCAGCTGCAATTTCGCGCTGATCCATACACCGACTCGCCTGGCCTGACGAGCGCAGACCAGACCCGTATACTGCGTTCAGCCCGTGGGGATGTCCTCGTAGCGTACTTGACCTGCGACCAGCGTCCACCGGACTTTGCCCGGCAGTGTCCAGCCGTCAAAGGGGGTGTTGGTGCCGTTGCTACGCAGAAGTTCGGCATCCACTGTCCATGTGGTATCAGGGTCAAAAATGCAAATATCGGCAGGCGCACCTTCAGACAATTGCCCCAGTTCGGTTCCCAGAATTCGGGCCGGTTCTGACGTGATCGCAGCAATAGCTCTTGGAAGAGACAGCACGTCGTCGTCCACCAACCGCAGCGTCAGCGAAAGCAAGGTTTCCACACCGGCGATCCCCGCTGCGGATTCGCTGAAAGGCGCGAGCTTGGCGTCTGTACCATGGGGTTGGTGATCAGAACAAATGGCCTGTATCACGCCATCTGCAACACCCTGCCGCAGCGCGTCTCGATCAGTGAGGCTGCGTAGCGGTGGCAAGACGTGACAGCGGGTATCAAAATCTCCAATATCGCGTTCGTTCAAGTGCAGATGATGGGCAGAAACCGCAGCACTGACCGGAAGGCCACGTTGTTGTGCTTCAGAGATTTTTTCGACCGAGCGTCCGGATGAGAGTTGGCAGATGTGACCCCGCACGCCGGTGGTTTCAATCAGCGCCAGTTCACGGGCCAAGGCAACAGTTTCGGCTGCCTCCGGTATGACCGGCAAGCCCAGCCGGGTGCTGATTTCCCCTTCATGCACACAGCCGTTTCCTTTTAACCACGGGTCAAGAATGTTCAGGAATACCGTCAGGTCGAATGTGGAGGCATACTGCATTGCCCGGCGCATGACCAGCGTGCTTTCTACCGCATAATCGGCATTGCTGACACCCACACATCCAGCTTCGTCCAGTGCGGCCATGTCGGTCAGCTGTTCACCCTTCAGGCCCCGGGTCAGGGCTCCCTGGGGATGCAGCCGTGCGAGTTCGATTTGCCGTGCACGTTGCCGGACCATGTGAACCATCGCCGGCGTATCGATTACAGGATCAGTGTCCGGCGGACAGCAGACACTGGTTACACCAGCCGACACTGCTGCACCCAGTTCACTGTGCATAGTCGCCTTGTGTTCCTGACCCGGTTCGCGCAATCGGACCTGTAGATCCACCAAACCGGGACATACGATCAGCCCGCTGGCGTCGATCGTACGGTCAAAAGACATGTTTTGATCGCTGCGCTGCGCGATACGACCCTCTTCGATAAAGACATCTCCAACGGCATCGATGTCATTGCCCGGATCGATAATTCTGCCGTTGCTGATCAGGATCCTCATGGTTCGGATTCTAAATTTTGGGATTGAGGGCCCATGAGTTTTGCCATGATAGACATTCGCACAGCGATCCCGTTGGTGACCTGCGGCAGGATCAGGGATCGTTCCCCATCGGCGACAGAAGACGTGATTTCCAGTCCCCGATTCATCGGGCCGGGGTGCATCACCACGGCGTCCGGTGCGGCCCGGGCAACACGTTCCGACGTCAGTCCGTAGAGTCGGAAATATTCCTGTGAACTCGGAATCAGCTGCCCTTCCATTCGCTCGAGTTGTAGGCGCAGCATCATGATGACGTCAATGTCCCTCAGGCCTTCATCCATATTAGTAAAGGCAGTCACACCCAGACGCTCGATTTCAGTCGGCAGCAGGGTTTTTGGGCCGATGACCCGTATTTCCCGAGCCCCCAGAATGTTGAGCGCATGAATCTGAGAGCGTGCAACCCGAGAATGGAGAATGTCACCGACGATGGCAAACCGCAACTGCTCAAACGCACCCTTGTGCTGGCGGATGGTAAACATGTCGAGCATCGCCTGTGTTGGGTGGGCGTGACGCCCATCCCCGGCATTGATAATGTGAACGTGCGCGGGCACATGGCGAGCAATGAGGTGGGCGGTGCCGCTTGACCCATCCCGGACGACGAACATATCGGTGTGCATGGCCTCCAGTGTTCGGACTGTATCGAGGACAGATTCACCTTTAGACGTCGACATCCGGCTGGCGTTCAGGTTAATGACATCGGCCGACAGGCGCTTGGCGGCGATCTCAAACGTGGTTCGCGTGCGCGTACTGGGCTCAAAAAAGAGATTGACCACGGTACGGCCATGCAGCAGGGGTACTTTTCGAATGTGGCGTTGACCGATGCTGATAAAAGATTCTGCGGTATCCAGGATTTCTATAATCGTCTCGGCGTTGAGGCCATCGATGGTCAGCAGATGGCGCAGCTGGCCGTCGGCGTCGAACTGAATATTAGGGGTCGAATTGCGGCTCATCGTTCACTGAGGACAAGGGCCAGGGGTTGGGGTCCTGTCAGTTGAATGTGCTGGTGGGCCGCCAGGGGTAGTTTAAGGCCCACAACATCAGGCTGGATTGGTAGTTCCCGGTCACCTCGTTCGACCAGCACAGCCAGCCTGACACTGTCTGGTCGCCCATAGGAGAATATCTCGTTGAGCGCGGCACGGATCGTGCGCCCGGTCTGCAGTACATCGTCCACCAGTATCAGATGGCGTCCTTCTACATTTTCGGGTATCTCCGATGCACTGACCTGAGGGTGCAGACCGATCCGAGAAAAGTCATCACGGTAGAAATTGATATTGATGGAGCCCAGGGAGCTGGATAGATTGAGTTCGGTGTATAGCCGTTCGGCCACCCACACCCCACCGGTGTGGATACCGATCATGATTGGGTCTAGAGATACAGTCTGCGCCAGGTCTTTGGCCATGGCCAGGATCAGGGACTCAGGATCAGGTATCTGATTGCTCATGAAGGTAGGTCTGCAGGATCAGCTCAGCAGCAATCTGATCTCGGGCTTTCTGACGTCGTCTGGTGATGCGCTTTCCGGCGGGCTGGCTCTCTCTGATCAGCGTATCGGCGGCATCTGAGGTCAGTGTTTCATCAATATAGCGCACATCGCGACCAAATCGCGTGTGCAACTGTTTGCCAAATTGACGGGCTAGTCTGGACAGCGTTGTTTCTTCTCGCGCGCCGTTCAGCGCAAGCCCGATCACAAGAGTGTCGGGTTGCCATTCATCGATCAGAGCGTCGATCTTATCCCATTGCGCGACGGCTGAGGGGGTCGGTATGGTGGCCACGCCTTGCGCCGACCGAGTGTCGTCCTGTCCAGCTGCGACACCGATTTTGCGTGTGCCGTAGTCAAATGCCAACAGCGTTTGGGTCATGCGTGGCCCACGCCCGGCGCGAGCTGATTCATATCTATACCAATTTTCGTAGCGGCTGCGGTCCAGCGTTGTTGGGCTGGCACCGAGAAGATGATTTCGCAGTCGGCTTCAACACTGAGCCAGGCGTTCTCCTGCATCTCCTGTTCAAGCTGTCCTTTGCCCCAACCGGCGTAACCCAGTGTCAGCAATGAGTGGCCTGGTCCATCCGAGCGGGACAAGGACTCCAGAACATCCCGCGATGACGTCAGACCGAGATTGTCACCGATGACCAGCGTTGAGCCCCAGTCACCCACCCCCTCATGCAGCACCAGGCCCAATTCTTGTTGGACCGGTCCGCCATAGTAGACCGGAGACTTGGCGGTACTTTCACTGGCGAGGGTCGACAGGTCGAGCTGATCAAACACATCCTTGAGCGTGAGATGGTCCAGCGGTCGGTTGATCACCACCCCCAGGGCACCGTTCTCATCGTGCTGGCAGATGAGGGTGACCGTCCGGTTGAAGTTCGGATCGCGTAATTCGGGCATTGCGATTAGAAAGTGGTTGGCAAAGCCAGGATAGGTGTCGCTATTGTCCATATAGATAAAGCATCAGCGGCTGATCAGTCGGGCATTCTCCATAAACTGCCAGGTGCGACTGATATGCAGGATGTCGGTTTCTTGCATTATTGCCTCAGGTAACGGTTCAAACGGCGCCGCAAGCGCCGTGATCTGGACAGCGGCATCGTCAAGTACCTTGATTCCTGAAGATCGCGTTACGCGGATAGACCGTACCAGACCGTCACGATCAATAGCAACAGCTAGGATCAGTTCACCGCTCAAGTTCTGTTGTCGCGCAATGTCCGGGTAGTTGCGGTTACCCACAGCTTCGACCCGTCGCCGCCAGGCTTCGACGTATGCTGCATAGTGACTCTCTCGAGTACTGGAGCTTACGAATTTGTGCCGGGAGATATCAGAAGAGCGTTTCTCCAACTGATCAACCTCCCCAGAATAACGTGAAATCAAAGCCAGCACGCGCGAATAACTGAGGGCGTGCCGGTCAGGGGTCGATAACGCCTCTGTGGGGGTCTGGACCACGGTGTCTGTCGCCTGATGATCCGTCACCAGGAGAGTCTGCACCGATGGGGTCTGCTGTCCGTTATCGTCACTGTCAGCGCGGTCTGTGCCGGGCTGACTCTGCAGCACAATCGCCTGTGTACGCTGACTGTTCTGATCGTTTTCAGACTCTGTACCACTGCCCGTGTGGCTGCGCGGGGCTAGAAGGTGTGTGTCCGATGGTGCCGTATTGTTGGTGTGGGTGAGGGTCAACTGAAAGATCAGAGGCTCAGACGGTTGATACGGCTGGGTCGCCGCCGTGAAACCCACACCCAGAATGATCAGTGTATGAATGAACAGTGAAGCGAACAGGCTGAGGCGGGGCCGTTCACGCGACGGTATGGGCAGCCCCACAAACGGGAGACCCGGGAGGTCTGGACGCACTGTAGAAGACTGGGCAATCACCTCGGATCGAACCTTAAGGTTCAGGTTTTATCATAGCGCTTAAGCGATTCTAGCAGAGATCAACAACCGGCCCGATCGGGTAAAGGTTAGACGGTGAAGCCTCCGAGGTTGCAGGGCGTTTGGTTTCCTTTGTTTATTGGCCGGAGTAGAATCAAGCACAAAGCTCGCCCCCACATGCAGAACCCACAACGGTATTTCTTTCGGTTGTATTGTCAACGACGCCTGGAACGTGTTCGTTTGGCTGGAACCTGCCTGCTTAACCCGGTTGACGGGTCACATGTCACTTCAACTGCCTGAAGTCGAGACTGTCGGGGCGATTGTCCTCGCTGCGGCCCGGGATGCGGGTCTGGATCAGTTCAGTTGGCATGACCGCTCTGTTAAGGAAGACGGCACCGTCGTCACGCAGACCGACCATCGAGTACAGGCTTTTATTGCACGCGAATTACAGGCGAACTGGCCACAGTTCACATTCATGGGCGAAGAAATGGAGCATCGGCAGCAGGCGAGAATTGTCGGTGGGGACGACGCCTGTTTCTGGGCCTTGGATCCGCTTGACGGCACCACCAATTTCAGCATGAGCCTACCGTTTTACGGTGTATCACTGGGGCTGGTGGTTGATGGTACGGTGCAGCTGGGGGTGGTCTATGATCCGGTTCGCGATGAATTGTTCTCGGCAGCAAGGGGCCAGGGCGCTTTTCTCAACGGGGAGAAGCTGACAACCCCGGATACTGACATACCGATCAGGCGCTGTATCGCCAACGTCGATTACAAGCGCCTGGTTTCACAACTGGCGGAACGGCTGGTTCGTTATCCCCCTTTCGGGGCGCAGAGGAACCTGGGTTCCTGCGTATTGGAGTGGTGCTGGCTGGCTGCTGGGCGGATTCAGCTTTACCTGCACGGCGGTCAGCGGATGTGGGACTATGCCGCCGGCAGTCTGATTTTGGCAGAGGCGGGCGGTGCGTTCACCACCATCCGGGGCTTGCCGCTGGACTGTCGGACGTTTACCAAGCGCTCTGTGGTCGCCGCGATCAATGCTGAGTTGCAGCAGCAGTGGCTGACCTGGATTTGGGAAAATGATGAGCGGCTTCATAAATAAGTAAAATTTATTCTTAATATAGAAACCCTGTGTTAGCTCTTATTATTATTTTGGCGCATAGTTAAGGGTTAGTGCTCGTCTATCCCGGCGACTCAAATTTTGTACCGCGAAATGCCGGCAGAACGGAGTTCCGTGGATGGCTATTCGTGGTTATGGTCAGCACCCAAACAACCCCTTTGAAGCGGTGTAACAGACGTATGGCAGATGCGAAAAGCACATCGAGTGAGACTCGACGGACCCGGGCCAATGCGGTGCGCGCACTCAGCATGGATGCTGTGCAGCAAGCCAAAAGTGGACACCCGGGCATGCCGATGGGCATGGCCGATATTGCCGAGGTGCTGTGGACAGACTACCTGCGATATAACCCCAGCAATCCGAAGTGGGCGGATCGGGATCGGTTTATCTTATCCAATGGCCACGGGTCGATGCTCCACTATGCATTGCTGCATCTGTCAGGATACGACCTTCCCATGGCTGAGCTTAAGAATTTCCGCCAACTGCACTCGAAGACGCCGGGTCACCCCGAATACGGTTATGCGCCGGGTATAGAAACCACGACCGGTCCGCTGGGACAGGGAATCTCGAACGGTGTGGGTATGGCGTTAAGTGAAAAAGTGCTTGCTGCGCAGTTCAATCGACCCGGCCACGATATCGTGAACCATTTTACTTATGTGTTTATGGGTGACGGCTGTTTGATGGAGGGAATCTCCCACGAGGTCTGTTCGCTGGCCGGTACTCTGGGTCTGGGTAAGCTGGTCGCATTTTGGGATGACAACGGCATTTCGATCGATGGGAAAGTCGAACCCTGGTTTACCGACGACACCCCAGCGCGATTTGGCGCCTACGGTTGGCAGGTGATCGATGGTGTTGACGGACACGACCCCGAGGCCATCGCCAGTGCGATTGGCCGTGCCCGGGCCGAAGCAGCCAAGCCGACGCTGATCTGTTGTCGTACCGTGATCGGCTGGGGTTCGCCCAATAAAGGCGGTACCGAATCGGCCCACGGCGCGCCGCTGGGTGATGAAGAGATCGCGCTGGTCCGGGAAAATATCGACTGGTCCCACCCGCCTTTTGTGATACCCGACGAGATTTACGCAACGTGGAATGCGGTTGACGAGGGCAAGGCGAGTGAGGACGCCTGGCAGGTCGGTTTTGAGCAGTACCGGACAGAGCATCCAGCGCTTGCGCTGGAATTCGAGCGGCGCATGTCAGGCGCGTTGCCGAAGAACTGGTCTGACAAAGCGGACGAGTTTCTACGTGATGTCAATGCTGCAGCAGATACCGTGGCGACCCGTAAGGCCTCACAGCAGGCGCTTGAAAGTTACGGCGCGGTTCTGCCCGAGCTGATTGGCGGTTCAGCAGACCTCGCGGGTTCCAATCTGACCCTCTGGTCCGGCTCGGTGCCGGTGACAGCAGCGGATGCGTCGGGAAACTACATTTATTTCGGCGTGCGCGAGTTCGGGATGTCGGCGCTGTGCAACGGTATCGTTTTGCACGGCGGTCTGGTGCCCTACAGCGCTACATTTCTCGTCTTTTCGGAATATGCCCGAAATGCATTGCGCATGGCCGCGTTGATGAAGATCCGGTCAATTTTTGTGTATACCCACGATTCCATCGGACTCGGTGAGGATGGACCGACACATCAGGCGGTCGAACAGGCCGCAACCCTGCGCCTGATCCCCAATATGTCACTATGGCGACCGTGTGACACCGTGGAGACCGCAGTGGCCTGGCGTATGGCGCTGGAACGCCACAATGGGCCGACCTGCCTGCTGTTCTCGCGCCAGAATCTCGACTTTCAGGTACGCGACGAGCAACAAATCCAAGCGATCAGTCGGGGCGGGTATGTGCTGCGTGATTGTGAGGGCACTCCCGAGGCCATTATCATCGCCACAGGATCGGAGGTCGGTCTGGCTGTGGACGCCGCAGCTCGGCTGGCTGGCCAGGGCCGGCGTGTGCGGGTCGTCTCTATGCCTTCGACCGATGTATTCGATGCCCAGGATGCAGCCTATAGAGAATCGGTACTGCCGACGGTGGTGACTGCCCGGGTCGCGGTAGAAGCGGGGGTAACGCCACCCTGGGTGCGCTACGTTGGCTTGCAGGGCGCCGTGGTCGGCATCGATACTTTCGGTGAATCTGCACCGGCTGAGGTGGTCTTCGAACATTTTGGTTTTACGGTTGACAATGTGGTGGCGACAGTTGAAAAAGTGATGACCGCTTAAATGGATCCAGCTGGGCGACAGATACTGCGTTGTCGCTGGTTCTAACGAACAACAAGAAGTTTGTAACAACGGTAACAACGTAAGCCTTAAGGAGATAAGTGAATGGCGATCAGGGTAGCAATCAATGGGTTCGGCCGTATTGGTCGCAATGTTTTCAGAGCGATGTTTGAGTCAGGTCAGCAGGACCAGTTTGATGTCGTTGCCGTCAACGATTTGGGCGATGCTGATGCCAACGCCCATTTGTTGCAGTACGACACGGCCCACGGACGTTTTCCGGAAAACGTCAGTGTAGAAGGAGACGGCTTTCTGGTGGGTGATAAGCGGGTCCGGGTACTGGCCGAACGGGATCCCTCGCAGTTGCCCTGGGGCGAGCTGGATGTCGATGTCGTGATGGAATGTACAGGGCTTTTTACCAGCAAGGAAAAAGCCAGCGCGCATCTTGCCGGTGGGGCAAAGAAAGTCATCATATCGGCCCCGGGTGGCAAGGATGTCGACGCCACGATTGTCTATGGTGTGAATCACCAGGTACTGAAGTCAACAGACACCGTAGTATCCAACGCGTCCTGTACCACCAACTGTCTGGCGCCGCTGGTCAAACCATTGCACGACGCCATCGGGGTGGTGGCCGGAATCATGACCACGATTCATGCGTATACCAATGATCAAGTGCTGACAGACGTGTACCATAAAGACCTGCGCCGGGCGCGATCGGCCACCCAGTCGATGATTCCGACCACAACCGGCGCAGCCGCGGCGGTCGGGCTGGTTCTGCCAGAACTCAATGGCAGGTTAGATGGATTTTCCGTGCGCGTGCCCACCATAAACGTGTCGCTTGTCGATCTGACATTTGAAGCCGCTCGGGAGACGAGTGTGGACGAGATCAATCAGGTGATGCGTGAAGCGTCGACTGGCGAACTTAAAGGTATCCTGGATTACAACGACAAGCCGTTGGTGTCGATTGACTTCAATCACAGCCCAGCGTCGTCAACTTATGACAGTGCGATGACCCGCGTCGTCAATGGCAAAACCGTCAAGGTCTGTTCGTGGTATGACAACGAATGGGGGTTTTCAAACCGGATGCTGGACACTTGTGTTGCCTTGATGAATGCGGTCTAGGCTCGGAATTTGAACTGATCTGTGTGATCACACCCGCTGCACACTTGCTACGCCCGAATTTGTTGAGTGATAGGGCAGAACGTTCATGACGGTGCTCAGGATGCTTGATCAGGATCTCGATGGTAAACGGATCCTGATCCGACAGGACCTGAATGTGCCGATCCAGGCGGGCCAGGTGGCGAGTGACGCACGGATACGCGCGTCTTTACCCACCATTGAATCAGCGCTGAACGCAGGCGGGCGGGTGATGTTGATGTCCCACCTGGGCCGGCCGACAGAAGGACAATTTGATGCGCAGTACTCACTGGCGCCGGTGGCCGATCACCTGTCGAAACTTCTGGGACGTGAGGTCCGGTTGTGCGTCGACTGGCTCGACGGCATCGATCTTTCACCCGGTGATGTGGTGCTGTGTGAAAATGTACGTTTCAATGTGGGCGAGCTGGCCAATGACCCTGAACTTTCCCAGAGAATAGCGGCCAACTGCGAAATTTTCGTTATGGACGCGTTCGGCACTGCCCATCGGGCGCACGCATCCACACACGGCGTCGCGCAGTTCTCGCCAGTGGCGTGCGCTGGGCCTCTGCTGGCGGCTGAGCTTGAAGCGTTGCACAGGGCACTGGACGATCCGGCCCGACCGATGATCGCTATCGTTGGTGGTGCCAAGGTGTCGACCAAACTGACGGTTCTGGAATCCCTGGCGACGGTGGTCGATCAGCTGATTCCCGGTGGTGGCATCGCCAATACTTTTATTGCCGCTGCCGGATATGGTGTTGGAAAATCACTGATCGAAGCCGATCTGATCCCTGAGGCCAAGCGACTGATGCATCTCACCGAAGCCAAAGGCAGCAGTATCCCAGTGCCAACGGATGTTGTGGTCAGTTCTGAGCTATCCGCGTCAGCAATTGCGCAAGTGAAGCCCGTCAACGCGGTCAGCGATAACGAGATGATTCTTGATATTGGCCCTGAAACTGCTGAGCGCTTTGCGGCCATGATGTCTGCCGCCGGGACCGTGCTCTGGAATGGGCCAGTGGGCGTGTTTGAGTTCGACCAGTTTGGGGAGGGAACGCGAATTCTGGGTCAGGCGATTGCTGCTTCTTCGGCGTATTCAATTGTGGGCGGCGGCGATACACTGGCAGCCGTTGACAAGTACAATATGGCTTCTGATGTTTCCTACATATCGACCGGCGGTGGTGCTTTTCTTGAGTTTCTGGAAGGAAAAGATCTGCCAGCGGTGTCGGTTCTGGAGGCCTGTGCTGCGCGCTGATGAAGTCCGGCATTGTGGCAAGCGCGTAGAGTCAGAGCTCGGTTCATATCCGTGACAGCTTCATGGACGTAAAACGACGCACCAAGATCATCGTCTCTCTGGGCCCGGCGACTGACAATGCCAAGGTCATGGCTGCCCTGGTTCAAGAGGGTATCGATGTCGCCCGTATCAATATGTCCCACGGCTCACCGGAGGATCACCAGCGGCGGGCGGCCCTGCTCCGAAAATGCACCCAGGAGCAGAACCGATCGGTCGGCCTGCTGATGGATCTGCAAGGCCCGAAGATCCGGATCCAGGGGTTCCGACAAGGGCCGATTCAGCTTCGCAACGGCAAGATATTCACTATCGATCCGGCACTGGGCAGCCAGGCGGGTACGGACCAATCGGTTGGTACCACGTATCAGGCTCTCCCCGAGGATGTTGCTCAAGGGGATCGACTGCTGTTGGATGATGGCAACATCACGTTACGGGTTGAAGAGGTCTCCCAGAATCAGATCATTACCCGGGTGATTTCCGGGGGAGAGTTGCAGGATTTCAAGGGCATCAATCTTCAGGGTGGCGGGTTATCGGCTGCTGCACTGACGGACAAGGATCACGAGGATATTCGCGCTGCAGTGGATATCGGTGCGGACTACCTCGGGGTGTCATTTGTCCGGAATGGAGCAGACGTTGAGACCGCTCGGATGCTGTTACGAGCGGCCGGCAGTGAGGCTCACGTGGTCGCCAAGGTTGAGCGTCGGGAAGCGATCGACCACCTTGACGAGATCATTGCCACAGCGGATGCAGTCATGGTCGCTCGAGGTGATCTGGGTGTGGAGATCGGTGACTCAGAGGTGCCGGGGGTACAGAAGAAGCTGATTGCACAGGCGCAAAGGCACAACAGCGTTTCGATCACTGCCACGCAGATGATGCAGTCGATGGTGAACAATTCCCAGCCTACCCGTGCTGAGGTGTCTGACGTGGCCAATGCGGTACTGGATGGTACTGATGCCGTTATGCTGTCCGCCGAGACGGCTGTCGGCCGGCATCCAGTTCGGGTGGTCGCGGCCATGAATCGGATCTGCCTCGCTGCCGAACGGCATCGCAGTGTTCTGGTTTCAGGCCACCGGATAGACGCGCGTTTTGATGCCGTCGACGAGACAATTGCAATGGCGACCATGTACACTGCCAATCACTTTGATGTGGCGGGTATTGTGGCGCTGACCGAATCGGGGGGCACCGCCAAGTGGATGTCGCGGATCAGCTCCGACATACCCATCTATGCGGGAACGAGGTGGCCGCAGACCGAACGCTGGATGTCACTTTACCGGGGCGTCTACCCGATAGCTTTCGATGCCTCCGACGTATCTCCGGGAGAAATCAACCGGGCAGCGATCGAAGAACTGCGCAGCCGAGGGCTGGTGAACGACGGCGACCGCATTATCATCACCAAGGGTGATTTTTCTGGTATTGGTGGGGGGACCAATGCAATGAAAATTGTTGAGGTCGGACAGGTTGTGGGTGAGGCGGAGTAAGTTGATTCAGTGCAATGGCTGCCGGAGCCCGATCTACTGGGAGTACCAGCAGAAGAATGTGATCTTTTAATTGGATAATAAGGAAGCAGTAATGAATATTGATACGCTAGAAAAAACCGCCCAGGCCATGGTGGCGCCGGGTCGCGGCATACTGGCCATGGATGAGAGTTCGCCGACCTGCAATAAGCGTTTTGAGGCTCTGGGCATACCGGCCACGATCGAGATGCGCCGGGAATACCGGACCATGCTCGTGTCATCATCCGGATTGGGCGATCACATTGGCGGTGCGATTCTGTTCGATGAGACCCTGCGGGATAACACCACTGACGGCCATCCATTTGTGCAGGCGCTGCAGGAACAGGGCATTGTCCCGGGTATCAAGGTCGACACCGGTGCGAAAGATCTGGCCCTTCACCCTGGAGAAAAAGTGACCGAGGGACTCGACGGTCTGGGACCGCGGCTGGCTGAATATGCGGAGTTGGGTGCGCGGTTTGCCAAGTGGCGTGCTGTCTATACCGTGACGGATACCCTGCCCAGCCAGGCGTGTTACACCGCCAATGCCCACGCGCTGGCCCGCTATGCCGCATTATGTCAGGAACATGACATTGTTCCGATTGTCGAGCCCGAAGTGCTGATGGATGGCGACCACGATCTGACCCGCAGCTTTGAGGTGACGCAGCATGCACAGCAGACGGTATTCGCAGCGCTGGCCGACCAGGCTGTTGACCTGAGAGGGATCGTACTCAAGCCCAGCATGGTGATCTCAGGCGCCGGCGCAGCAGATCGTGCTGGCATCAAGGAGGTCGCCCAGCAGACCTTGCGCTGCTTGTTAAGTACCGTGCCGGCCGCGGTGCCTGGGATCGCGTTTCTTTCCGGTGGCCAGTCGGATGAAGAGGCCACCCAGCATCTGAATACCATGAACGAGATCGGTGGCTCACTGCCGTGGGCGGTGACCTTTTCATATGGTCGTGCACTGCAGGCAGCAGCGATGAAGCGATGGGCGGGACACTCTGACAATGTTGAAAGTGCACGGCAGGTGGCCTTTCACCGGGCACAGATGAATGGTGCTGCTGCGCTCGGTCAGTATTCTTCAGAGATGGAGAAGGCGGCCTGAGGCCACTGCGCTTCAGACAAGTTTCAGGTGAAGACAAAGGAAAACAGTCATGGGTTTTGAGGGAACCGACCGCTACGTTGCCACAGAGGACCTGCGTATGGCGGTCAACGCGGCAGTGACACTGCAGCGCCCGCTCCTGATTAAAGGGGAACCGGGTACTGGCAAGACCATGCTGGCCGAGGAGGTCGCACGCGCGCTGGATAAGCAGCTGATCAACTGGCACATCAAGTCAACCAGCAAGGCCCAGCAGGGGCTGTATGAATACGATGCAGTATCCCGACTGCGAGATTCCCAGCTGGGCGATGGCCGTGTTCAGGATGTCAGTAACTACATACGCAAGGGAAAACTCTGGACGGCGTTTGACTCTACCGAGCGGGTGGTTCTTCTAATCGATGAAATCGATAAGGCCGATATCGAGTTTCCCAACGACTTGTTAAATGAGCTCGACAGGATGGAATTTTTTGTCTACGAGACCGGCGAGACCATCACCGCTGTGAACAGACCCATCGTGATCATTACGAGCAACAACGAAAAAGAACTGCCGGATGCATTTTTGAGGCGTTGCTTCTTCCACTTTATTGCATTCCCGGATCGCGAAACCATGGAACGGATCGTTGATGTTCATCATCCGGATATCAAAAAGTCGCTGATCAAGGAGGCGCTGGATGTTTTCTTCGAGGTTCGGGAAGTTCCCGGACTGAAGAAAAAACCATCCACCTCGGAGTTGATCGACTGGTTGAAACTGTTAATGGCGGATGATATTCCGGAAGAGATTCTCAAAGAACGCGATCGGTCCAAGGCCATACCCCCACTTTACGGCGCCCTGTTGAAGAATGAGCAGGATGTCCATACGCTGCAGCGGCTGGCGTTCATGGTGCGCCGCGAGGCCCACGCCGACCGTTGATGGCGGCGGTGCCAGATGCTTGGCGAGTGGATTTGCCGTCAACAGATAATCTCCGGATAACCCTGTGCTGATCAATTTCTTTCAGACCCTTAAAAAACTCGAGATACCGGTTTCGGTCAAGGAGTTTCTGGTACTGCTTGAAGCAATGCAGGCTCGGCTGGCCTTCGGCTCTGTCGATGATTTCTATCTGTTGGCAAGGTCGTGCCTGGTCAAGGACGAAAAATATTTCGACCGGTTCGACCGGGCATTTGGTGCCTGGTTCAAAGACTTGGAATCCTTACAAGATGTTCTGAATGCACTGGTTCCAGAAGAATGGTTGCGTGCTGAGTTCGAAAAATATCTGACACCGGAAGAGCGAGAGCAGATCAAGTCACTTGGCGGACTGGATAAACTGCTGGAGGAGTTCAGAAAACGGCTTGAAGAGCAGGAAAAGCGGCATTCTGGCGGCAGCAAGTGGATCGGCACGGGGGGAACATCCCCGTTTGGCAACAGTGGTTACCATCCTGAGGGCATCCGTGTGGGCGGCCAGGGGCGAAACGGACGTGCCGTTAAAGTCTGGGAGGAGCGCCAGTATCGTAACCTTGACGATTCGATTCAGCTCGGTACGCGCAACATCAAGGTCGCACTGAAAAGGCTGCGCAGATTTGCCCGTACCGGCGCCGATGAAGAGCTGGATATGGATGACACCATATACTCAACGGCCAAGAACGCGGGTTTTTTGGACATCAAGATGAGGCCCGAACGTCACAATGCGGTCAAAGTGTTGGTGTTTTTCGATGTTGGCGGTTCCATGTATCCGTACGTTCGGACCTGCGAGGAACTGTTTTCGGCGGCTCGATCAGAATTCAAGCACCTTAAGTATTTTTACTTTCACAATTTTCTCTACGATTTTGTGTGGAAGGACAACCATCGACGGCGTGAACAGATCACAACAACCTGGGACCTGCTCAACACCTATCCAGCGGACTACAAGGTGATAATCGTGGGCGATGCAGCCATGGCACCGTACGAAATACTGAGCCCGGGCGGCAGTATTGAGTATCTGAACAAGGAAGCGGGCGCGGTCTGGATCGACCGCTTTTCCCGGAACTGGCGCCGGTTGATCTGGCTGAATCCTACACCGCAGGAACACTGGCCGTATACTCAGTCGGTCGGTATCGTACGTGAACTGGTCGAAAACAGAATGTTCCCCCTGACTTTAGAGGGCCTCGAGGAAGGTGCCCGTTACCTGTCCAGTTGACGGGGGCTCAAGTGATGCCGACAGCAGAAGACGACAGGCCTTTGAATGTTCTCGGGGAACCGCTTGCGAATTGCTCGAGCGCACCCATGACAGGATTTTATCGCGATGGCTGTTGCCGGACCGGCCCGGATGATCTCGGTTCCCATGTGGTCTGTATTCAGGCGACAGCAGAGTTTCTGGAGTTTTCGAAATCACGCGGAAACGATTTGTCTACGCCCGTAGACGACTTCGGATTTCCCGGGCTAAAACCCGGCGATCGTTGGTGTTTGTGTGCGCTTCGCTGGAAGGAAGCGCTGGAAGCCGGTTGCGCCCCCCGGGTCGTGCTCACGTCGACCCACGAGGCGGCTCTCAACTACGTTGATTTATCTGATCTCAAACCCTACGCCCTTGACCTGTCCTAAGTCATGGCAAGCGCCCTGTTGTGCGCTTTAGATAGCTTAAACCCAAGGTTCAGACGACGGGCAACGGGTGGGGTTGCCTGTTTAAAAAAAATTGTATACATCTGATGTTCGTTAAGGCAGCCTGAATGAAAGTACTGTTCAGGTTTGCGCTGCCGGTGGTGGCGATGGGGCTCGTCATTCTGGCGTCGAACAAACTGGTCCAGTATCCGGTCCAGGCCAGTCTGTGGGGCTTGGATCTTGCGGGGCTTCTCACCTGGGGTGCGTTCACTTATCCGGTGGCGTTTCTGGTCACGGACACCACCAACCGGGTCTACGGTGTGGGTTCCGCGCGCAAAGTGGTGTATGTGGGGTTTGTCTTTGGACTGGTGCTGACAATAACGGTGGCGCTCGGTATTGCAGACCACAGTCGAGCCCCGGGTACAGCCCTGATTAAAAGTCTGTTTGAGGATGAATCGGCTTTTGAGATGTTCAGAATCGCCTGTGCATCCGGTACGGCATTTCTGATCGCTCAGCTGCTGGATATTCAGATCTTTGATCGCTTACGACAACGGCAATGGTGGAAAGCGCCAGTTGCTTCGTCGTTTCTGGGCTCGCTGGTGGATACGATCACATTTTTCTTTCTGGCCTTTGCCGGCACTGGCCTGCCCTGGGCCAGTTGGGCACTCGGTGATTTTGGCGCCAAGCTCGTGATGATTGCCGTGTTGTTGTACCCGTTCAAGTTGCTGGTGACCCTGATCGCTCGTGGGACACGGTCGGCCTGAACCGGATCTTGCCAGATCCCGTATTAGGTCTGTAGCGCGACAGCAAGCTGTCCTGCGACGGCTGCATTGTTCTTTATCAGCGCGATGTTGGCAGTCAGTGTCGCGCCGCCGGAAAGTGCTGCAATGCGATCAAGCAGGTAAGGGGTGACGGTTTTGCCGGCGAGGCCTGAGGCAGCGGCTTCTGACACCGCTTGGGTGATCCATTGCTCCACGTCCTGTCGGGGAACGGCCTGGGCAGGAGGTGGTGGCACCACCACCAGTTCGCCGCCACCCAGCGTCAATTGTTGTCGAGCCTGAATGATCTGTGCAGCTTCGGCAATGTCATCCGCCCACTGATGAAGCGGAATACCCGATTCGACTGAAAAGAATGCAGGAAGCTCTCGCGTACCCAGTCCCACAACGGGAACGCCCAGTGTTTCAAGCATTTCCATGGTTGCGGGCAGATCCAGCAGTGATTTTGCACCGGAACACACGACCGTCACTGGCGTCTGCGAAAGTTCCTGCAGGTCGGCAGAGATATCGAAACTGTTCTGCCAGCCCCGATGTACACCACCAATGCCACCCGTCGCAAAAATTCGGATGCCGGCCATCCGGGCACAAATCATCGTTGCCGCCACCGTGGTACCACCCGTTAAGCCTTTGGCACACGCCGTGGCAAGATCGTGGCGACTGAGTTTATGACACTCTTCTGTTTCGACCAGCTGATTAATCTCCGATGGATCAAGCCCTACCCTGATTCGACCCGCTAACACCGCGATTGTGGCCGGCACGGCACCTTCGGCACGGACTTGATCCTGGGCGCTGATCGCGCATTGGTAGTTCTCAGGATGCGGCAGTCCATGAGTGATCAGGGTGCTTTCCAGCGCCACCACGGGGCGACCTTCAGACAGTGCGCTGTCAACGTCGGCAGAGATGGAAATCCACTTAAGCATCATTGTGTGCCAGTTTTTCCTTGATCATAGGCCAGGACAAGTGCGGGTCGTTCATATCAGACAGTGTACTGAGTGTGGCGGCACAAGTGCCATAGGTCAGTGCTTGCTCCAGGGTCTCTCCGGACAGCAGTGCCGCTATCGTAGTGCCAGCGAGCACATCGCCTGCCCCCGAGACTGACTGTGGGCTGATCGATGGACTGGCAATGTGTCCGGAGCGGTCTGGGTCGGCCCAGGCGGCACCGTTTACACCTGCAGTGACGATCGCTCGTAGGGCACCCAGATCGCACAGAGCACGCGCTTGTTCTTCAATCGTTTGCAACGTACCCGTATTTGAGTTGACCAGGGTGTCGGCTTCCGCATTGTTGGCGAATACGGCATCTAGCGTGGGCAGTACCTGACGCAAGCGATGCGCTTTGGCAGGTGATGTCACCACAGCGAACAACAACCGGTCCGCTTTTTCACTCGCCAGATAGTGCAGTGTATCGGCCGGCAGATTCGTGTCTACACACCAGTGATTCCAATGTTGGATCTCTTGTTTGCCGTGTTGCCAGTGAGCTGGTTTGAAATCATCGTAGATCGCCATATCGGCGAGCCCAAGGATCAGATTGCCGGTGTGATCAAGAACTGCCGTATAACAGGCGGTCGGTCGGGTGTTGTCCGTTTGAATCGAAACAGCCGTGATGTCGAGCCGGGTCACGTAGTCGAGCAGTTCAACGCCCTCACGATCAGCGCCTACACGACTCGATAAGCCGACCGTATTGCCAAGCGCGGCTAACGTCCGGGCAACATTGAGCGCCACGCCACCAGGAACTCGGGTTCTTGACGCCGGGTTGGATTCATTGAGTATCGTATCTGCCTCGCACCTAATAATGTCATCATAGTGAAGGCCGCCAAAACACAGGATTCGTGGTTTGCTGTGAGGCAACTGGGATGACTCCTAGGGTGGTGTCTGGTGTAATGTGCTGATGTCTGAATAATGCCGAAGAACCAAACACGGGTCGAGCGGTTTAGGGACGAGATCAGCAAACCCGTTGTCACGGTTGGGTTACTGGGTTTTGGTTGAGTCACTGTGGATGGGTATACACGGGGAGAAATCTATGAGTGAGCGAAAGATTATTCTGGACTGTGATCCAGGCCACGATGACGCCGTGGCTATTTTGTTGGTGTTGGCCTCACCGGAGGAGATCGATCTTTTGGGTATCACCTGTGTCGCTGGAAATGTACCGCTAGATCTGACGCGGAAAAATGCGCTCAAAGTCTGCGAACTGGCAGGCCATACCGACGTCGCCGTGTATTCCGGCTGTGAGCGGCCATTGGTCCGAGTGCTCAATACAGCGGAAAATGTGCATGGCCAGTCGGGACTGGATCTGCCCGGTGGCGGTGTACTGCCTGAACCATCTATGACCCTCAGATTCCAGCATGCAGTTGACTACATCATTGAAACCCTGATAGCCGAAGACAGCGGGTCTATTACCTTGTGTCCAACCGGACCCTTGACCAATATTGCTGTGGCAATGATTCGGGCACCCGAGATCGTACCTCGCATTCGTGAAATCGTCTTAATGGGGGGTGCGGCAATCAACCCCGGTAATGTCACACCGGCAGCAGAGTTCAACATCTACGTCGACCCGCATGCCGCGCATGTGGTGTTTGCTTCAGGCGTGCCTTTAGTGATGATGGGTCTTGATGTGACGCACCAGGTACTGGTAACCGCAGAGCGAATAGATGCGCTGCGGACTGCTGGCGGCCAGGTGTCTGCCGCCGTGGCTGATCTGATGATGTTTTACTGTCGTTTTGACCTCGATAAATACCGGATGGAGGGGGGTCCATTGCACGACCCTTGCGTGATCGCTTACCTGATTGACAGCACACTTTTCGATTTGAAGCATGTCAATGTCGAGATCGAAACGAATGCCGATCTCACTTTGGGTCAGACGGTCGCGGACTGGTGGAAAGTGACAGATCGGGTACCGAATTGTCACGTGGCGTACCAGGCTGATGACGCCCGCTTTTTTGAACTCTTGAACAATAGACTGGCGCGTTTACCATGACCGTGATTGTTTTCGGTTCGGCCAATGTGGATCTGGTTATGCCAGTCTCCACCTTGCCTATGCCGGGCGAGACCGTACTGACACAGGACTATCACGCGGTTCCAGGGGGCAAGGGTGCCAATCAAGCGCTGGCGGTAAAAAGAGCTGGTGTGCCAGCGAATTTTGTCGGTGCGGTGGGTAAAGATCATTATGCCGACTGTGCTTTGTCGCTGCTGCGTGAAGAGTCGGTTGGTTTGGAGGCGACAGTAGTATCCGACCGGCCCACAGGCTGTGCGGTGGTGATGGTGGATGCGGAAGGTGAAAATTCCATTGTCGTTGCCAGTGGCGCAAATCTGGATGTGCGTGCGCATCAAGTGAGTGATGCACTGCTCAAAAGCAACCGCGTGCTGATTCTGCAGCAGGAAGTATCATTCGAGGAAAACGAGTCTTTGGGATGTCGTGCCCAACAGGCAGGGCTGCAGATCGTACTGAATCTGGCGCCAGCGACGCAGATTCCCACAGGGCTGTTGGCCAACACCAATTTTCTAATTGTCAATGAGGTTGAGGCCGCGTTTCTCGCCGGTGAGCAGACTCAAGTCAGCATGACCGACTTGGCTGAGCACCTCGCGGACACCTACGACTGCGGTACGCTGATCACGCTCGGACCTGCGGGATGTGTGGTGGCAAGCGGCGATGAGAGAGCCTTTGGTGTTGATGCACCTGGGGTAGAGGTTGTGGACACCACCGGTGCAGGAGACACGTTTACGGGCTATTTTGCGGCGTTGTTGGCACAGGAGCATCTGTCGCTTCGACAGTGTGTTGCCGGTGCCACCCAGGCAGCTTCTCTTGCCTGTACCCGGATGGGGGCACAGTCGGGAATTCCCTGCGCGGAGGATGTGTTGCGGGCAAAGGGATAAGCGCCAGCACCAGATATACCTCTGACCTGCAGTACGGTTGACCCCATAGAACCGTGGGGTTACCCTCGTTCGTGATCTTCAGGTGCTGGAAGCATCAAACCAGCGCACTGGAGTGTCTATACTGACTAAGCCAATAAAGGGAGGATGTTCGATGAGATTCTTTCGCATCAAACTGGCAGCGATTCTGATTGCCATTTTAGGGCTGGTTGCCGGTCCGTTAAGCGGAACGGCACTGGCAGCAGGTAAGGTCGCACTCGTTCTTGACGTGGGTGGGCGAGGTGATCTTTCATTTAACGACATGGGGTTTAAAGGCGCAGACGAAGCCGTCCAGAAGCTCGGAGTAGAACTGGTAGAGATTCAGAGCAACTCCGCCACGGACTACCTGCCGAATTTGCAGAATGCAGCCCGGTCCGGTGATTTCGACATTATCATCGGCGTCGGTTTTCTGCTGGCTGATTCAATGGCAGAGGTCGCTGATCAGTTTCCGGATCAGAAATTCGCCATCATTGATGTCACCTGGCTGGGCAAACCCAACCTCATAGAAATTGGGTATGAAGAGAACAAAGGCTCTGCCCTGGTCGGTGCATTGGGTGCTATGGCGGCCGCCCACTACGGTTACGACAAGATCGGTGTTGTGCTGGGTATCGAAATACCGGTGTTATACAAATTCGAAGCGGGTTATCGCTACGGCATGCACTGGGGTAACGCCAAGTACGCCGAAGTGACGGGCAAAAATCCAGGTGTCGGCCTGCTGTGGCACTATACCGGCACGTTCAGCGATATCGCCAAAGGCAAGGCAGCCACTGAAGCGATGCTGGCGCAGGGTGCGGGCATGATTTACAACGTCGCCGGTCCGCTGGGGATAGGCGATCTGGAAGCGATTACCGAGCACCTTGAAGCCAAAGGAAAATCAGCCGGCCCACCGTTCATGATCGGTGTTGATGCGAACCAGGATTATCTGGGTGATGGGCACCGTGTACTGGCTAGCATGATGAAACGCGTTGACTTCGGGGTATACAGTGCCATCGAATCAGTGGTCAATGGCAGTTTTAAAGCTGGGGTCAAGATTCTCGGGCCTGGAAACGGCGGCATCGCGATCTCCCGTCGCCAGGATCTGGCGGACTTTATTGATTTTGGGATCAAAGGCGGTGTGATCACCGAGGCTGACCGCGGCCCGATCACAGCGAACTGGGACGCCATGCGTGCCGCCATACCCGGCTGGATCTGGGATGCTGTCGGCGAACTGGAAGCCAAGATCAGCTCAGGTGAGGCCGAGATTCCTTGTGGCTGGTGCCCCGATACTATTGGGGATATCCGGAACCAATATCCGGACTGAAGTCCAACACGCTTCAAGCGGTCTAAAACAAGGGGGAGAGGGCCATTGCGACTCTCCCCCTGTTGTATTGGGTTTGTCTAGTGTTTTGAACTAAGCCATGGTCTATTTTCACAATAGTGACTGACATGCGCCTACGCCAACTGAACCCAGTGGTTGAATCGGTTGTTGCCGGTATCATCGGGCTTGTCATTGGGGCGGCCATCATGCTCGCCTATGGCTATGATCCTGTTTCAGCCTATAGCTCACTCTTCCGGGGCAGTTTTGGAAGCGTCTATAGTTGGGCAGAATCGTTGGCCAACGCAACACCTTTGATTTTGACAGCGCTGACCTTTGCAGTGGCGATGCGGGGTGGACTTTTCAATATCGGTGCTGAAGGTCAGCTCTACATCGGTGCACTGGCGGCGGTATCCGTCAGCCTGATTCAGTTGCCCTATCCGCTGCATGTGGTTGTTGCACTGCTGGCTGCCATGCTGGCCGGTATGATCTGGAGCCTACCGGTCGCGCTGCTCAAGCTGGGCCGCGGCGTCCACGAAGTGATTTCCACCATTATGTTTAACTGGATTGCCCATTTTTTCGCGTTTTACCTGATCGCGAATGTGCTGACCGATCCGAAGCGCGGCGAAAAAACCATCAGCATCGTTGAAACGTCGCGTCTGGCCAGGATGGTTCCGCATACCAGCCTCAATTACGGATTGATCATCGCCCTGGTGGCGGTGGCCGTGGTACTTTTCCTGCTCTGGCGAACCACCAGCGGTTTCGAGTTACGGGTCAGTGGTCACAATCCAGAGGCCGCGCACTATGCAGGCATCAGTCGAGGCAAGCAGGTGATGACCGCATTTGTGATCGGTGGGGCGACAGCGGGTCTCGCCGGTGCGGTCCAGGTGATGGGCAGACCACCCACCTATGCGGTGTTGAGTGGTCTGCCCCAGTTTGTCAATCTGGGGTTTGATGGCATTGGTGTGGCAATGATCGGTCGCAACCATCCCATCGGGATTGTGTTTGCCGCGATCTTTTTTGGGGGATTGCTGGTTGGGGGCCGTATTATGCAGTTCTCGCCCGGTGTGCCCCTGGAGTTGGTGAGGGTGATTGAAGGGGTGATCATCCTGGCATTGGCTGTGCCGGAGTTGAGGACGGTGGTGGTGCGGCTATGGGCAAAAACAGGCGGTAGGAAGCAGATCGATGGAACTTGAGCATCTCTGGGGCGTTCTTTTCGGCTCGTTACACGCGATGGTGCCGATCACACTCGCGGCAATCGGTGAGACCATCGAGGAATCAGCTGGATTGTTCAATATCGGGCTTGAAGGTATCTTACTGCTCAGTGCGTTGTCGGGTGCATTGGGGGCTGAAGCAAGCGGGAGTGCCCTCATAGGGCTTACTGTCGGAATGGGCACGGGTGCACTCATCGGGCTGGTATTCGGTGTGGTCAATACCTACTGGAAGGGCAGTCAGTTGATCACCGGTGTTGGTATCAATCTATTCGCATTCGGTTTTGTTGCTTTTATGCTCATCAACCTAGGCGCACCGGGATTCCACAGTGTTCCCCGGGCAGCGCAGGTCCAGTTGATTCCACTTGGTGTCGGCAGCTTGAGTCCATTGGTAATCGTCACCGTGATACTGGCTGTTGGCGTGTACTGGTTGCTGCGTCGGACGCAACTCGGATTGCGTATCCGGGCAGTCGGAGAAAACCCTGCGGCTGCCGATGTTGCCGGTATCCGGGTGAACGCATTACGCTTGGGTACCGCGATAGCGGCCGGGTGTTTGGCAGGACTGGCCGGCGCTTACCTCAGTGTGGACTGGTTTGGTGCCGTGACCAAAGAGATTGTCGCAGGTCGAGGATTTATTGCGCTCGCGACGGTGGTCTTCAGCGGATTGAATCCGTTATTGGCTCTGCTGGGTGGCTTTATCTTCGGGCTTTTCGATACCTTGGCGACCTGGATTCCAACCTATCCTAAGGTCAAGGACGTAATTCCCTGGCAGTTTGTTGCGATGGCGCCTTATGTTGTCACCCTGCTGGTGGTCGCCGGTGCGATCGGGCGTGTGCAATTTCCGAAAGCACTGGGGAACCCTTATTTTCGTGAGTGACATTGATAGCGTGGGAGCTCAGGCCGCCACGTGAGCCTCGTCACTGCCCGCCATCCAGCGTCCTAACTGTTCCCGATCGGCGCTCTGGCCATCGACCGGACCCATCAGCTGGCCCTGGAAAAGCACCCCGATTCGGTCGGCGAGTGACATAATCTCGTCCAGGTCCTCGGATACGACCAATATGGCTGAGCCCGACGCCCGTAGTTCAAGAAAGAGCTCCCAAGTATGGCGGATGGCTCGGGCATCGAGCCCTTCGGTGGGGTGAGAGGCGACGATGACCGGCGGGCTGCGCCAGGTTTCGCGGCCGAGTATGAGGCGCTGAATGTTGCCACCGGACAGAATCCTGGATTCTGTGGTCCAAAGATCCGGTACCAGTGCATTGAACCGTGACACGATGTCTTCGGTGTGACGGGTGATCTCACGTGTATTCAGTACACCGCGTCTGGAAAAGGGGGCCGTGCGGTAATCTTTGAGAACCACATTTTCGGCCACGAACATGGGTTCCACAATGCCGATTTCCCGCCGCTGTTCGGGAATATGGGCCACACCGAGTTCGATGAACGCCCGGGGTGGCCGACCGGTCATATCCTTGCCCAGGATGCGCACCGCGCCGCGCTCAATCGTTTTGAGTCCCGTCAGGCACGCAATGAGCTCGCTCTGGCCATTGCCCGCAACACCGGCGATACCGAATATCTCGCCCTTACGGATCGTGAGGTTGATCGGTGCTGCAGGGGGCTGTCCGGCAGGACCAGCGGGTACGACATTGTCGAGCACCACCGCATTTTCTGATGAGCGCGTCGGAGGTCGAGGCATGTAGTCTGGAACCAGTTCACCAAATGTTTTTCGGGTCAGTGCCTCGACCGTGGTTTCGCTGATCCGCTGTGTGCCTTGCGTTTTACCCAGCTTCAGAACGGTCACTCTGTCCGAGACCGCAAAGACCTCGCGCATTTTGTGCGTAATGAAGACCACACCTTTGCCGTCATCGGTCATGGCCCGCAGGACGATGAACAAATGATCAGCTTCTCCAGGCGTCAGCAGTGAGGTGGGTTCATCGAGAAGCAGTACTTTGGGTTCATGATAGAGCACCTTGAGGATCTCCACCCGCTGTTGTTCGCCGGCAGAAAGGGTTTCAACCCGCGCCCTGGGATCAACCTGAAGACCATACCGCGCCGACAGTGCCGCGAGCTTATCTTCCACCGCTTGTATCTGGAACGAAAATGCGGGTGCATCCAGGCCAACCATCACATTCTGGGCGACCGTAAACGCGGGAACGAGCATCAGCTCCTGGTGGACCATGGCGATACCGTGGGCCAGTCCATCGCGCGGAGACGTCAAGTTCACGACTTCACCATTGACTCTGACTTCACCCCCGGTCTTTGCGTAATAGCCGGACAGAATATTGGCGATCACAGTTTTGCCGGCACCATTTTCACCGAGTAATGTGTGGACCTCCCCGGCACGCACATCGAAGTCGATATGGTCGAGAATGAGATGCTCCCAGACGCCCGGGAAGCCCTTGGTGATGCCGCAGGCCTCAAGAAGGGGTGGTTTTTCGTCTGCTCGGGTGTCGCTCATGTCAACGGAAGATCACTGAAAATTGTAGGGACTGGTGCACAAATTGGTTAAGCCCGTAGCGGTTGATCATCGCTTTTCTCACTGCCTACTATAATCAATGCATGGTAAACCATGTGATTTTCGTTTTACCCTAAGGGCCTGATGACAGCACATAAGCCAGCAGCCCAGATACTGCGTGATGCGGCCGCGGGTCGCCCCCCCCGCGTTGGGATCGTGCTTGGAAGCGGGCTGGCTGACATTGCCGGGTTTATTGAGCAGAGTGTCGCGATTCCTTACGACGACCTACCGGGATTCCCAGTCACGACGGTCGAAGGACACACCGGAAAGCTCGTCATCGGTGATTGGGCCGGTACCCGTGTTGCCTGTATGCAGGGCCGATTTCACGTATACGAAGGGCACGACCCTGTCGATTTGGCACTGCCCATCCGTGCCCTCGGGGGATGCGGGTGCGACATTCTGCTACTGACCTGCGCTGCCGGCAGTTTGCAGGAGGGCATGCCGCCGGGCAGTCTCGTGATGCTGTCGGATCATATCAACTGGTCGGGTGTCAGCCCTTTAGCGGGGCGCAATGACGACAGCATCGGCCCGCGTTTTGTTGATCTCAACCGGGCCTACGATCCTGAGCTTCGGGCTTTACTGCATGAGTCCGCCCGGGAGGTCAGTGTTGCGCTTCATGACGGCATCTATATCTGGTGTCTGGGCCCCAATTTCGAGACCCCGGCGGAGATCCGCGCCTTTCGCACACTGGGCGCAGATATCGTGGGTATGTCGATCGTGCCGGAATGTCTGGTGGCACGGCACTGGGGTATGCGGGTCGCTGCGATATCGGTGATTACCAACTTCGCTGCTGGGATGCAGGAAGAACTCTTCCACGAAGAAACACTGGCGGCAGGCGCAGGGGCCACCCCCCGCCTGGGGCGCCTGATCGAGTCGTTCCTGTCCCGACTGAACACGGCTGACTCAAGCTGACACCACAGCTCCACTCATTCAGACGTTACCCATGAAGGAACCCTTTCTCCCACAGGCGGTGATCGCACGCAAACGCGATGGTGAGGTTCTGGAAAAGGCAGACATCGAACAGTTTGTTACGGCGCTGACACAAGATCGTTTAAGCGATGCGCAGGTCGGTGCGTTCGCGATGGCTGTTTTTCTGAAAAGCATGACGACCGAAGAGTGTGCCGCACTGACACTCGCCATGCGGGATTCGGGTATCGTTCTGGAATGGGATCGAGACCGGTTATCTGGGCCGATTATCGACAAGCACTCGACCGGCGGTGTCGGGGATTGTGTCAGTCTGATGCTGGCACCGATGCTGGCGGGCTGCGGGGCCCATGTGCCGATGATTTCCGGTCGTGGTCTGGGACACACGGGTGGAACCCTGGACAAGCTGTCGAGTATCCCGGGCTACGATACCGAGCCCGAAACCGACCGATTTAGAAACGTGGTCGAAAAGATCGGTTGTGCCATCATCGGTCAGACCGCGCAGCTGGCACCGGCAGACCGGCGTCTGTATGCGGTTCGGGACGCCACCGCCACGGTGGAATCGATCCCATTAATCACGTCTTCTATCCTGTCTAAAAAATTGGCCGCCGGCCTCGAAGCACTGGTGATGGATGTCAAAACGGGCAATGGCGCGGTGACCGCAGATCCAGCGCTCGCCCGACGCCTCGCCGAGAGTATCGTCAGCGTTGCTGGTCGTGCGGGCCTTAATACGGTTGCTGTGATCACCGACATGAGTCAGCCGCTGGCGCCCGCTATAGGCAATGCACTGGAGATCGAGGAGGCAGCGACTTACCTGACCGGTGTTCGCCGTGATCCCCGATTGCATGAGGTCGTCATGACGCTGGGTCAGGAGCTTTTGCTGGCGTCCAGTGTGGTAAAGGATGCCAAAGATGGACGGCGCCTACTGGA
Organism: Gammaproteobacteria bacterium; assembly: GCA_022450155.1. Taxonomy (NCBI): domain Bacteria; kingdom Pseudomonadati; phylum Pseudomonadota; class Gammaproteobacteria; species Gammaproteobacteria bacterium. Next base: position 209,595 of record JAKUQR010000004.1, read on the forward strand.
CACTGCGCTTGATTCCGGGGCGGCTGCCGAGCGTTTCGAAAAAATGGTGGCTGCACTGGGCGGGCCGGCTGATCTGCTGACGAGTTTCCCCCGGTGCCTGCCCACCGCACCCGTCGTGTGTGCGGTAGACGCAGACGAGCCGGGTATGATTGTGTCTATGGATACCCGGGCGCTGGGACAGACGGTGGTTGAACTGGGGGGTGGGCGCACCCACCCAACTGATGTCATCGACCCGGCCGTTGGGATTGATCACTGTGCCCGCATTGGCGACACAGTTGATCGAGGGTCTGTACTGTGCCGGGTCCACGCGCGCACGCAGGCGGATGCCGAGCACGCCAGCCAACGGGTTCGTGCGGCATTCGCGGTCGGTACGCAGCCTGTGCAGCACGCGCCGCTCGTGCGTGAGGTTTTGAGGGAGATCTGATGGCACGCGCAGTCGTTCTCATGCTGGATTCGCTCGGTATCGGCGCCAGCGTTGACGCCGATCGTTTTGGGGATGATGGTGCGGACACCTTTGGTCATATCGCAATGGCCTGCGCCCGGGGTGATGCAGATCGGCCGGGAGAACGATCGGGCGCCCTGGATATCCCAAATCTGTCGGCACTTGGCCTGGTGCATGCCGCAGCGAACAGTCGTGGTCAATGGCCAGATGGTCTGCCTGTAGTGACCCCGGTCGGCGCCTGGGGTTATGCGGTCGAATTAAGTCGAGGGAAAGACACCCCCAGTGGTCACTGGGAAATGGCGGGGTTGCCGGTAGATTTTGATTGGGGCTACTTCCCGGACACGGTGCCGTGTTTTCCGTCACAGCTGATCGACCGTTTGATCGCAGAAGGCAACCTTCCCGGTGTTCTGGGCAATTGTCACGCATCGGGTACAGCCATCATTGATGAACTGGGAGAAGAGCACGTCGCCAGTGGTTCGCCGATCATCTACACCTCCGCCGACAGCGTGTTTCAGATCGCAGCCCACGAGGAATATTTCGGCCTCGACAAGTTATACGCCCTTTGCACACTTGCGCGTGAGCTGGTGGATGAGTGGCAGATCGGCCGGGTGATTGCACGGCCGTTTACCGGCAGTCGAAAAGGAGCGTTTCAGCGAACCGGCAATCGGCGGGATTACACCACGCCGCCGCATGCACCGACTCTCTTGGACCGGCTGGTTGAAGACGGCGGCGAAGTGATTTCAGTCGGCAAGGTCTCCGATATCTTTGCAGGGAAGGGAATATCAAAAACCATCAAAGCCCATGGCAACCAGGAGTTGTTTGATGCGACCCTGGAGGCGTTGGCCACCGCCCACGATCACACGTTGATCTTTACCAATTTTGTGGATTTCGACATGTTGTACGGGCACCGGCGGGACGTGACCGGTTATGCACTGGCGCTGGAGGCGTTCGATCGTCGGTTGCCTGAATTACAGGCGTGTTTGAAGACCAATGACCTCGTACTGGCCACAGCGGATCACGGCTGTGACCCGACTTATCCCGGGCACGATCACACGCGTGAACATGTGCCGGTGCTGGTTTCGGGGCCACACTGTTGTCCGGCGCAACTCGGTGAGCGCCAGGGGTTTGCCGATATGGGCCAAACGCTGGCCGCGCACTTTGGCTTGGACCCCATGAACACGGGTACCTCGTTTCTGCAACAGATCAAACTACAATCTCCATCATGACGTCCTTGCCAAGATTTCAGGTTGACCACCAAGGTCGGTTATCGGCCGAAGCGCTCCAGAGTTGGTCACAAGACGGCTGCCTGATGATCGAGGATTTTGTGCCGGCAGAGAGTTGTGACCAACTGCAGCGGGCTGTCGATGACCTGGTCGACCAGTTTGAACCTGAATCGGTGAAGACCGTGTTCTCGACGACGTCGCAGTCTCATACCGCCACCGATTACTTTGAGTCGTCGGGAGACAAGATTCGGTTTTTTTTCGAAGAGGCGGTGTTCGATGAGCGTGGTGATCTGACAACGCCCAAGGCAAAGGCGTTGAACAAGATCGGCCATGCACTGCACGA